>JAYUCQ010000310.1:0-9958 GCA_043740265.1 Hyphomicrobium sp. | reverse complement strand
GATAAAATCCGCAGCGACGAGCGCCTTGAGGCCTAGCAGCTCAATCTGGAGATCAACAACCTTGTCGCCGTTGATGTCGCCTTCAATGATGGTCTTGTCGTTGGCGATGCCGGTTGGATTTTCCTGGCGGTAGTGCAGTTGACCGGCGTGACCGCTGAAGGCTGCGCTGCCAATCCAGGCGAACGCCGTTGCACCGGCCAGCGCGCCATTGGCGTCAATCGTCGAGACGTCGATATGATCAGAGAGCGACAGCGTGGCGTTGTGGGTGAAGTCGGTGATGACGTCCCGGGTTGCAGCCGTTGTTCCAGTTTCAGAGATGGCGTTGAAATCGAAGGTATCAGCGCCTGCGCCGCCGATAAGGACGTCGCGTCCGGCATCACCGCGCAGATAGTCGTTGCCAGCGCCGCCGGAAAGCGTGTCGTTACCGGCTGCACCAACAAGCCCGTTGGCGGCTTTGCTGCCGGTGATGATGTTGTTGAGAACATTGCCATAGCCGTTTGCGACAACGGCACCTAGCAGGGTGAGATCGTGCGCGCCGTTGCCAAGAACAGTCGTCACGGAACTAAGAACTTCACTTGTGCCGGCGAGGTCGATTTTGACGTTTTGCGTGCCGCCGTAGACGGTCGCGGCGACGCCTGCCGCCAGTCCGCCGCCAGAGAACGTCACGACATGCGTGCCGCCGTTGGTCGCAACGCTGTATCCGCCCGCGGCTTCGGTGAGGTCGCTGCCGTTCAAAACGCCAGCCGTTGTCACCGTGACTTTGACGTTGCCGCGGGCTTCTCCAACGTCATAAAAATTGTTGCCGTTGGTATCGGTGATGGCAACGCCGCTGACGAAGATGTTCGAGCCGCTGAGGCCGAAATTTTCAGTCGCCATGGCCGAATTATAGGTCGTGCCGCCGGAGGTGAAGCCGCCGGTCAGGACGCCGGTGCCGGCTTCGCGGAAGCCGTTTTCAAGTGTGTTCTCGCGATGACCGGCGCTGCGAAACAGATTGTCGGCGATTTGATAGGTCATCGACAAAATGTTGGCTGTGCCGGTGGTTCCAACCCAGGCGATGTTTTCGCCCGTCATCCACGAGCCTGTCAGCGCGTAACCAGCAGCTTGCATGCGTGAGGTTGGCGTGCCGTCACCGATGCCCTGGTGATCGAACAAATCGGTATTGATCATGTGCTGGCTGTGGCCGCGCGCCGACGTCTCAAGCGAGGAGTTGGGCGCCAGCGCCTGTTTGGTTGCCGATGAAATTGTTCCAGCCGCCAAGCCCTGATTGAGACTGATGCCGAGACGGGCGGCCTCCCCCACAGGGTCAAGCCGGGCGCGGTTCATCAGTTCGAGCAGCAGCTGTTCATAAACGGTGAAGGCGGCCATGAGGTCCCTATGACGTGCTGCGCGCGAATGCGCCGTCGAACTGGATACAGCGAACAATGCCCCGCAAAGCCTAAGACCGGATTTCACGAGTAGATAAAATGCGTTGCATCGGCGCCCTCGCGGTCAAGATTTTGCGATGAACTGCAAGCTGCTGCCTAAAGATGTCGCATCACCCTCCGGGCGGACGGCGCGGCGGATCAATCTGAGGGGCGACAAGGCAAATGCCATGCGCTATAGCCCGGGGCGAACCCTCTGAAGAAGGCCGGGCCAGCCTCATGGACGTTATCACCTCTACCGCCGACCTGCAGACCCTTTGTGAAAAGCTCAGCCGCAGTGATAACGTTATGGTCGATACCGAATTTCTGCGTGAGCAGACGTTCTGGCCGCAGCTTTGTCTTATCCAGCTCGCCGGACCCGAAGCGGAGGCGGTTGTCGATCCAATGGTGCAGGGGCTTGACCTCGCGCCGTTCTATCAGCTGATGGCCGATACGCGAGTGACGAAGGTGTTCCACGCCGCGCGCCAGGATATCGAAATCGTCTACACCAAGACCGGCGTTGTTCCAGCCCCCGTGTTCGACACTCAGGTGGCGGCGATGGTCTGCGGTTTTGGTGAGAGCATCAGCTACGTCAACCTGGTCAAGCGCATCTCGGGCGCCGATATCGACAAGTCGTCGCGCTTTACCGATTGGAGCCGCAGGCCATTGTCGGAAAAGCAACTGGTCTATGCCTTGGGCGATGTCACGCACCTGCGCGATGTTTACGCCCGGTTGAAATCTGATCTCGCCGCCTCCGGACGGACGCACTGGCTGGCTGAAGAAATGAACACGCTGACCCATCCGGAAACCTACGACACTGATCCAGAGAAGGCTTGGCAACGCTTGAAGCTGCGCGTCAAGAGCAAGAAGTCGCTGGCCGTTCTGGTCGAATTGGCGACGTGGCGTGAGCGCTTAGCGCAAGCTCAGGACGTGCCGCGCGGCCGCATTCTGCGCGATGATGCGCTCTACGATATCGCCAATCAGATGCCACTGACGGCCGAAGCGCTTGGCCAATTACGCACGCTTTCGGATGGCTTTGGGCGTTCGGCGCGGGCGAAAGAAATCATTGATGCCGTCAAAGCCGGATTGGCGCGCGATCCCAAAACATTGCCGAAACTAGAGCGCGGCGATTCACTGTCGGCGGAAGCAACGGCAACGCTTGAGTTGCTGAAGGTTTTGCTCAAATCGGCGGCGGCTGCACATGGCGTTGCACCGCGTATGATTGCCGACAGCGAGGCGCTTGAGCTGCTTGCAACCGAGAACGAGCCGGATATTCCGGTACTGTCCGGGTGGCGGCGCGAACTTTTCGGCGAGGATGCACTGCGCTTGAAGCGCGGGGAATTGGCTTTGACGCTGGTCAAAGGCGAAGTCCGCGTCGTGCCGTCGCCTAAAATGGCGGTGAAGGTTTAGGGCGTGAATTCAGTCAGGCCCCCTCCCCCTTGAGGGGGGAGGAAGATGCGCCATGAGTTACGTCGCGCATTGCCGCTGGAGCAAAAACATAAAACGCGATGTACCTCATCCTTGGCGCATCAGGTAGGGGTGAAACGTGCACATGCACGGCGGCCACACCCCCATCTGAAACGCCATCAGACTTAGCCGGGCCGATCGTTATCTTGTAAGCAGCAACGCTGGCCCGTCTAAGCCTGTGGCGTTTCTTCTTCCCCCCTCAAGGGGGAAGATGCTGCATCGGCGGGCGAGGTCAGCCCTACTTCCTTCCCGGATCGTAGGTATTTTTCTGGCGCCATTCGGAGAAGAAGTAGGACAGGCTGTCGTCAATAGTGTCGGGCATCACGATACGCACCGTCACCAATTCATCGCCCATCGTCCCAGCTTTGCCTTTGACGCCCTTGCCCTTTAAGCGGAACGTCTTGCCCGAACTGGTGCCCTTTGGAACTGTCAGTTGCACGCGGCCCGTCACGGTCTGCACTTCGACTTTGGCACCAAGCACGGCCTCATCAATCGTGATCGGAAGTTCAATCGTGACGTCATCGCCTTGGCGTTTGAACTGGGCGTGCGGCTTGATCTTGATCTCAACCAGCGCATCACCCGCCTCGGCGCCTTGCGGGCCGGGTGCGCCGCGGCCCTTCAGGCGCAGCACTTGGCCGTCGATGACGCCTTCGGGCACGGCAAGATCCAGCGTGCCGCCTTCCGGCAGCGTGACGCGCTTTTTGGCCCCAGCAACTGCTTCGATAAAATCAACTTCGAGGGTGTAGCGCAGGTCGTGTCCGCGAGGCGCAAAACCCCGGGCACCTCTGGCACCCGCGGGACCCGCGGCACCCGAGCGGCCGCCGAAGACGTCGGAGAAAATATCGGTGAAGCCGAAGTCGTCGAACGACCCGGCGTTGTTGCCTGTATGTGTTCCTGGGCGTCCGCGCGGCGCAGCTCCACCGCGCTGCCGCCACTGTGGCCCGCGATGCTCGCCCTTGGCGTCGATTTCACCGGCGTCATACTGGCGGCGCTTTTCGGGGTCGCTCAGGATATCGTTGGCGGCGGAGAGTTTTTTGAAGCGTTCGGACGCCGCGGCATTGCCGGCATTGAGATCGGGATGATGCTCTTTCGCCAGCTTGCGGTAGGCTTGGCGGATCTCGTCATCCGTCGCGCGGCGGGTGACGCCGAGAATATCGTAAGGGTTATCTGCCATGCCAGCGATTTAGAGCACCGGTAAGAAATTTCAACGCTCGTTTAAGTATGTGCCCGTCTCAGTATGTGCCACTCTACTGGGAAATATAAGGCGGCAACGCGCGCAAGGTTACTTGGACACCTTGATAACGCCGGTTTTGCCCACCAATTCGGCCAAGTTCTCGAACCTGCGGCGCAACCGCTCGCCATCGAGGCCGGCGTAGGCCTGGGGAATTGATAGAATCAGTTTGTCGCCGTCATAGGTCAATTTTGTCTCGTCGATAACGCCCGCCATGCCGATCGAGAGCATATGCGCCGCCCTGACGGCCGCTCCGACAATGCGCGCCCGCTTCTGCACGCGCTTGCTGACCAGGGCCCGCAGCCGCTCGGACAATTGCTCGCTGCTCTGATTGGAAGAATCGTGGCGGTGGAAAACCGCCAGCGCTAGAAAGACGCGGCCAGCATGGTCAACGCCGCTGAGGCCGGAGTGCGCAACCGCGTTAAGGCTCTGTTCGCCGCGATAGTCAGCGTGTGCCCGCCAGCCGACGTCAGAGAGCAGGCAGGCGGCATGGCGCAAGCGCCGCTCGTCGGGCGTCTCCGTCAATTCCGGAAGCACGAAAAGCTGGTCGGTCCAGCGGCAGAGTTCATGCGCGTGTTCAACCGAACGCGAACGGAGTGCTGCGTAGTCTTCGCAGAAACTGATCAACGGATCGCGCTTTTTCTCTATGCCCGGCAGCAAGCCGTAGATCAGGCCTTCACGAATGCCAAACACCGAGAATATGACTTCGCTCGGCTGCAATTGCCGCAGCAGGCGTTCGAGAACAAGGGCACCGTAGGGCAAAACTTCGCGGCGGGCACGGGGCACACCGGCGATGCCGGCCATAGCTTGCGGCTTTTTATTGCGGCGGACGTTTTCGCAAAACTCGATTCCGTCGCGCGGTGAAATGGTATACCCCTGCATGACGCGGAGCGGATAATTCGTCGCCTCCATGTGCAGCTTGGCGAGCGCACGCCAGGTTCCGCCGACGGCATAGAAGGTACGGCCTTTCCCCTCGTTCAACCATGTCAAGCTGGCAAGGGCCTTGTCGATGACCTCTTCGGCCTTATCAAGCCGGTTGCCGGTGGTATCGATCAGGCGCAAACCGCCGAGCGGCAGCGTCACGGCATTGTGCAGCTTTCCGCCCGCAAGATCGATCAGTTCAAGGCTGCCGCCGCCGAGATCACCGGCAATGCCGTTGGCATCGACGAAGCTCATCATGATGCCTTGTGCCGCGAGGCGGGCTTCGGTTTCTCCCGACAGGACTTCGATGGCGCACCCGGCTGCCGTTTCGGCACGCTTAAGGAAGGCGCGGCCATTCTTGGCCTCGCGGACGGCGGCAGTGGCGATGGCTTTCAAATTTTTGACGCCGAGGACGCGGGCGATGGTTTTGAAGCGAACGAGGGCCTGTATGGCGCGGGCAACGGCGTCTTCAGACAATGTGCCCGTCGTCGCGACGGAACGGCCAAGGCCGCACAGAACCTTCTCGTTGAACACAGGAGTCGGTGCCCTGACCGCGCCTTCATAGACGACAAGTCGGACCGAATTCGATCCGATATCGATGACGCCAATCGGTTCCATATCCGAAAAGCGCCGTTCGGCCCCTGAAAGTTCCCTGAGCCGTGTCAACGTGTGCTCCCTGCAGCCCCAACGCGCTCTAGTTCCGGCATCAAACGATTTGCCTAAAGCGAGCCGGGAAATTTTCTTTCAGTGATTGCCCGCGCCCCGAGAGAGACGGATTCGTCATAAAATACTGATGCGCGTTGAAGGGGTCTTCACCAATGCCGGGCTGAACCCGCGTTGACGTGCCATCGCTGTTGATGCGCCAGCTCTGCTGATTGTCCTTAAAGTTCGCGACCATGATCTGATTAAGCACCTGCTCGTGAACCGTCGGATTTTTAACAGGCAACATGGCTTCGACGCGGCGATCGAGATTGCGCGGCATCATATCGGCGGAGCTGATGTAGACGTGGGCCTTCGGCGAAGGCAAGAGTTCGCCGTTGCCGAAACAATAAATGCGGGCATGTTCGAGGAAGCGGCCGATGATGCTTTTGACGCGAATGTTTTCAGACAGTCCCGGTATGCCCGGCCGCAAGCAGCAAACACCACGGACCACGAGGTCGATCTGGACGCCGGCGTTACTCGCATCATAGAGTGCTGCAATAATCTGCGCATCGACGAGCGCGTTCATTTTCATCCAGATGCTGGCCGGCCGCCCAGCCTTGGCGTTTCTGATCTCTTCGGCAATGTGCGTCATGATGCGGTTGCGGATGCCGTGCGGACTGGCGGCCATGCATTCGAGTTCGCCCGGCTCCCCGTATCCGGTGACGAAGTTCATGATGCGCGTAACATCGCGGGCAATCGCTGGATCAGTGGTGAAGAGCGACAGGTCGGTATAAATGCGCGCCGTCTGCGGGTGGTAGTTGCCGGTGCCGATGTGGCAGTACGTCGTCAGTTCGGTGCCCTCGCGGCGGACGATGAGCCCCAACTTGGCGTGGGTCTTGAGTTCCGTAAAACCATAGACGACGTGAACGCCGGCGCTTTCCAAATCGCGGGCCCAGCGGATGTTGGCGGCTTCATCGAAGCGGGCTTTGAGTTCAACGACGGCGGTGACGGACTTGCCAGCTTCCACGGCTTCCTTCAGCGCTTGCACAATCGGGCTGTCGCGCGAGGTGCGGTAGAGCGTCCACTTGATGGCCATGACGTTGGGATCAGCAACCGCCTGGCGCAGATACTGGACGACAACGTCGAAGCTCTCATAAGGATGATGGACGACCATATCCTTCTTGCGCACGGCGGCAAAGCAATCGCCGCTGAATTCGCGGATGCGCTCGGGAAAGCGGATGGTGAAGGGCTTGAAGACCAGATCCGGGCGATCCGGAACAATAAGTTGCGACGTGTCGGCCAGCGCCAGAATGCCGTCTTTGACGAACACGCTTTCGTCGCGGACTTCGAGTTCCTCGATGACGAATTTGCGCAGCCGCTCTGGCATTTTGGCTTCGAGTTCAAGGCGGATGACGTTGCCGCGGCGGCGGCGCTTCAACTGGCTCTCGTAGGACCGCACGAGATCTTCGGCTTCTTCCTGCAGTTCGATGTCGCTGTCACGCAGCAGGCGGAATGCGCCTTGGCTCTTAATGGCAAAGCCGTTGAAGAGTTCATAGAGAAACATGCCGATCATAGCTTCGAGTTGAATGAAGCGGATGTCCTTGGGACTGGTTTCGTCTGCCTCTAGACGGATGAAGCGTTCGAGCTGACCCGGAATCGGTATCAGACCATTCATGGCCTTGCCGTCGGATTTGCGCTGCATCTCAACAACGATGGTCAGCGCCTTGTTGAGAATGAACGGAAACGGATGCGCCGGATCGGCCGCGATCGGTGTCAGGATCGGGAAGACATGCGTCATGAAAAGTTTTTCAAGCGCAATGCGTTCCGTCGCGGTCACGGCTTCGGGCTGCACGACGTGCAAACCGGCAGCCGACATTTCGCTTTTGAGCGCCCGCCATGCCGCTTGCTTTTCGCTGACTAGCACGGCGACGAATTTGTTGATGGCGGCAAGCTGCTGCGACGGCGTTTGCCCGTCTTGCGACAGCGTCGTGACACCGGCTTTAATCTGCCCGTAAACGCCAGCGGCGCGGACCATATAAAATTCGTCGAGGTTCGACGCCGAAATGGAGAGGAAGCGCAGGCGCTCGAGCACCGGATGATTGCGGTTGCCGGCCTCTTCCAGCACGCGGCGATTGAACTGCAGCCACGACAGTTCACGGTTGTAGAAGCGATCCGGGCCGGTCGGGACGGCAGCAGGTGCTGCGCTGGCTGCTTTCGGTTCGCTGGTTTTCGTTCGTGTCGAGGCCATTTTAATCTCCAAATCCCTGGGTAGCCGCAGGGATCGACCGCGAATGTAACATACCGATGACAACAGGCCGTCACCAGCGGGGCCTTTTTACTCCCTCTCCCGACCGCCCGCGATAGGGCGAGAGGGCGAGGGACCAGACCCGCCTAGCCGTCTTTTTCAGAAATTCCTAACTTTTCAAGGGCGGCCGCCGCAACCGCGCGCGTTACCCCCCGTCTTAAAACGAGCGCCTGCCGGTCAACCTCGGCAACGATCTCGCGGGCGGCCTGTAACGACCGCTCCATGCGCAGCATGATGTAGCCGATGACCACGGGATCGACGGTCAGCTGGCGGTCGTTAAATAATTTGACCAGCACGAATTGCAGCAGCGCATCGTCGGGTGGCGCGATAGCTGCGAACGGTAGGGCTTTGAGGCGTGACCTGAGATCAGGCAGCGCGATGTTCAGATCACCAGGAGACTTGTCGGACGTCAGCAGCACAGCCAAGCGTTGCTCGCGCACCAGATTGAGAATGTGGAACAGAGCCTGCTCGTCGGTCAGACCGGCGATGTCCTCGACGACAAGCGCGACCGCGGACGCGAACTCGGGCACGCGGGACAACGTGATATCGCGCGCCGGCACCACGGCGGCTTTTGATTTGAGCCGCCAGACGTTGGCAAGGTGGCTTTTGCCCGATCCTGGCGGCCCGGAGACAATGGCGGCCCCCACCGGCCAATTGGGCCAGCGATCGACAAGGGCAACGGCTTCGGCGTTGGATTGAGAGACCAGAAAATCCTCAACACCGAGGGCTTGCCGGTGCGGCAATTCAAAGACCAATTGTTGTGGCGCATCGATCATGGGACGGGTGATGGGATCAGCGTTTGGCCGCATCGTGGCCGTGATAGAGATTGGACCCGAGATAAGTCTGCAAAGTAAAACGCACAAGCACGCCAATGGCCGCCGCAACCGGCACGGCAACCAGCAAACCTAAGAACCCAAACAAATAGCTGAAGGCCAGCAACGCGAAGATCAGCCAGACGGGATGCAAGCCGATTTTGGAACCCACAATTTGCGGACTGAGAACGGCGGCGTCGAGCGCTTGGCCGGCGAGAAACACGCCCGGCACCAGAAGCAACGCCGTCATGTCCGGCCAGTACTGCACCGCCGCTAAGGCCGTCGCCGTGATCAGTCCTAGCGCCCAACCGGCAAACGGTATGAAACTCAAAAGGCCGGTGATGAGACCGATCAGCAAGCCGTAGTGCAATCCTAACGCCGAAAGGGCGGCTGCATAAAAGGCTGCGAGGACGAAACACACCGTGCCCTGGCCGCGAATAAACGCGGAGACCCTGCTGTCGATTTCACTGGCCAGAGCGCGGATCTGCGGCGCGTTTTGGCGCGGCAGCCAGCTATCGACTTTGGCCAGCATTTTCGGCCAATCGACAAGCGCGTAGAAGAACACCAGCGGCGTCACGAGCATGAGCGAAAAGAAATTGAACGCAGCCGTGCCCTGGCTCCACAGCGCCTGCATGACGCCGGTGGCAAACCCAGGCAGCGAATCCTGCAAGCCCGTCAGACCGCGGGAGACGGCAGCTTCGGCTTCGGGGAAGCGGGCGCCAAGACGGTCACGCGCAATCCCTTCAACCAGCGTTTTGAATTTAGCAAACTCAGCCGGCAGCGCCGTGATCAGGCTTTCGGCTTGTTCGGCCAGGAGCGGCAGCAGAAAGACGAACGCCGCAGTGATGACGCAGACCGACAAGATGAGGATGATTGCGGCCGATAACCAGCGCGGGATTTTCAGCGCGCTCAGCGCGTCGACCAGGGGATTGAGAAAGTAGGCGAGTGTCAAACCAATCACGAACGGCAGCAGCACCGGCGCGAGCGTATGCAGAAGGACTGCAAACACAATTGCCGCTATCAGCCAGAACAACGCGTGACGTTCGAATGGCATTCGTTTTATTTCCCTCTGCGGCACGCGGCCAAATCCTCACAGGCCGGTCCTATCAGGGCTTCATCAGGATTTCGACTCTGATGTCTCAGATAGCGTCATGTGGCGCAGCCAGCCCCGCAAATAGGC
>JAYUCQ010000309.1:0-1642 GCA_043740265.1 Hyphomicrobium sp. | reverse complement strand
CCAGCCGCGCCGATCTCGTCGAGACCGCGAACGAACTGTTCGATGTGGTCAAGAAGGGCATAGTCAAGATCGCCGTCAATCACACTTATCCGCTGAAGGATGCGGCCCTTGCACACCGCGATCTCGAGGCCCGTAGGACGACCGGCTCGATCGTCCTGCTGCCTTGAGTCGAAACTCGTCAGGGAGACCACACATGCCCCAGAAGCCAATCGAGCTTTACTATTGGCCGACGCCAAATGGTTTCAAGATCACGATCATGCTCGAAGAGTGTGGCCTCCCGTACGAGATCAAGCCGATCAATATCAATACGGGCGAGCAGTTTGCGCCCTCGTTTCTCAAGATTGCGCCGAACAACCGCATGCCAGCGATCGTCGATCCGAACGGGCCTGGCGGCCAACCGATCTCAGTTTTTGAGAGCGGTGCGATCCTGCAGTATCTCGGACGCAAGACCGGCAAGTTCTATCCCGTCGAAGAGGGCGCCCGCGTCGCTGTAGAAGAATGGCTGTTCTGGCAGATGGGCGGATTGGGGCCGATGGCGGGACAAGCGCATCATTTCCGGAACTATGCGCCGGAGAAGATCGAGTACGGCATCAATCGCTACACCAACGAGGCCAATCGCCTTTACGGCGTGATGAACAAGCGCTTGGCCGATTACAAATATTTCGCGGGCGATTATTCGATTGCGGATATGGCAATCTATCCCTGGGTTCGCCCCTACAAGAACCAGGGCCAGGATTTGGCCGAATTCCCTCACCTCGACGCCTGGTTCAAGCGTGTGCAGGCGAGGCCTGCGGTGGCGATCGGCGTGAAGGTCGCCGAGGAGCTGCGGGCAAATATCAACCTTGCTACCGATAAGGAAGCGCAGGCCATCCTGTTTGGCCAAAAGGCGCGATAGCCCGCACTCAGCGCAGTTCGGCGAAGCGGGACGGGTCGGGTTTGCGGCCCGTTACCCGTTCAAGAGCAATCGCCGACAGCATCTTCGACGACACAGTCTGCTTTGCCGCGCGGCGCAGATCTGCATCCTGCTCGGCTTGTGACGCTGGCGGTTTGTGGCCGGCCGCATGCGCCGCTCCCACATGCATCGCGCCCTGCGTGAAATGGCCGCCCGTTTGCTCGTTGGCGCACCCGGCTACAGTCGCCGCCGCACCCACCATCAGTACGAGTCTAAGTGTCACGGAGATCCCCCTCGAGCAACCAAATCTGCTCCCGCCATTTGCAGATTCGAAGTTGCCACAATAGATCTGAACCTAAGCTGTAAGATACCCGCCTACGATCGCAATAACGAGGTAAAAAAATTGTTGACGGTGCAAATTTTCTGCTTGCTTCGCGTTCCTATCCAACGCCCGTCGACATCGACCGGCACGATGACAATCCACATTCGAGGTTAGCAACGCGCTAACGGAATTATTGCTGAAGCCAGCTGCGTCGCTCCGTATCGAGACAAATGGGTCTGGCAGGGTCAAGCGCTAACTCATCGGTCACCTCCACAGCGTTGAATTGACGCAAAAAAAGTTGCCGCGTTTACGTCTCCTCATCAATAGCCTGACATCGTAAACGCGTGCAGCGGGGGCACGGACGGTTAAGGTCGCCGAGCGTTCCGAATGCATGACTTGAAAAGCGTTTGGAGTACGCCGGCATGGCA
>JAYUCQ010000308.1:0-4126 GCA_043740265.1 Hyphomicrobium sp. | reverse complement strand
TGTCAGGCCGGTGATGGCGTGCTTGGTCGCTGTGTAGGGCGCCGACAGGGGCCGTGGCGTCGTCGCCGAAATCGAGCCGTTGTTGATGATCCGCCCGCCTTTTGGCGTTTGTGATTTCATCATGCGAATGGCTTCCTGAGCACACAGAAAAGCGCCGGTCAGGTTAACGTCAACGACCCGTTTCCACACGTCGAGCGGAATATCTTCAATTGCTGTTCCGACGGCAAATGTCCCAGCGTTATTGAAAAGCACATCCAACCGGCCGAAAGTTTCGCGCGTTTTGGAAAAAGCGGCCTTAACGGACGCCCGGTCGGCAACATCCGTTGCGACGATGAGAGTTGAACCGTCCTGCGAGGTCATGAGGGCTGTCGTCGCCTCGAGTTCCTCAGGCCGCCGCCCGGCGAGCACGACGTGATAGCCGGCACCTTGCAGCTTAATCGCAACCGCTCGGCCTATGCCCGAGCCCGCGCCGGTGATCAGTGCGACCTTGTTTGCGGCCATGACTGAGTTCCAATGGGATATAAGAGGTCAGCGCGTCGGCACCGGTTTTTCGCCGCGATAATCGTAGAACCCGCGCCGGGTCTTGCGGCCAAGCCATCCAGCTTCGACATATTTCACCAGCAGCGGGCACGGCCGGTATTTGGAATCCGACAATCCCTCATAGAGCACCTGCATCACGCTCAGACACGTATCGAGACCGATAAAGTCGGCGAGTTCCAGCGGCCCCATAGGGTGGTGCGCGCCGAGTTTCATGGCCTTGTCGATGGCGTCAACTGTGCCAACGCCTTCATACAGCGTGTAGACGGCTTCGTTGATCATCGGCAACAGAATGCGATTGACGATGAAGGCCGGAAAATCTTCGGATACCGCGGTCGTCTTGCCAAGGCTTTCAACAAACGTCTTGGCCGTCGAAAAGGTCTCGTCTTCGGTAGCGATGCCGCGGATCAGCTCCACGAGTTCCATCAGCGGCACCGGATTCATGAAATGCATGCCGATGAAGTCTTCCGGCCGGTCGGTCGCTGCGGCTAGGCGCGTAATCGAAATCGACGACGTGTTGGAAGCGAGTATCGCAGTTGGCTTCAAATGAGGGCTCAGTGCCGCGAAGATCCTGTGCTTCAAGTCTTCGTCTTCGGTCGCCGCCTCGATAATCAGATCGCAATCACCAAAGTCTTCGAGTTTACCGGCAAACGAAATCTGGCCGAGCGCTTTGTCTTTGCCGGCTTCGTTCAGAAGGCCTTTGGCAATTTGCCGTCCCATATTCGTTGAAATGGCGTCGAGGCCTTTGTCATAGAGCTCGCGCTTAAGGTCGTGGATCGAAACCTTATAACCGGCGATCGCCGCCACATGGGCGATCCCGCTCCCCATTTGACCGGCACCGATAATGCCGACCTTGGTAATCGTGCGTGCCGGCGTACCGGCAGCCTTACTTTTTTCCAAAACTTTTTGCGCCTGAGCCATCAACCGCAATCCTCTGCCGGAAACTTCGGAGCAAATTTCAATCTAGTGTCCAACTTTTTTCAATTCCGCCTCGAGTTCCGGCAGGGCCTGAAAAAGATCCGCCACAAGGCCGTAGTCGGCCACCTGGAATATCGGCGCGTCGGCATCCTTATTGATAGCAACGATCACCTTGGAATCTTTCATGCCGGCGAGATGCTGGATGGCACCTGAAATGCCCACTGCAACATAGAGATCGGGGGCGACCACTTTGCCGGTCTGGCCAACTTGCAGATCGTTGGGAACAAAGCCGGCGTCCACCGCTGCGCGCGACGCACCCATTGCTGCACCCAGGCGGTCAACCACCGGTTCGATATACTTCGCAAAGTTCTCGCCGTTGCCCATGCCGCGTCCGCCGGACACAATGATTTTGGCAGACGTCAGTTCCGGGCGATCTGACTTTGTCAGTTCAGCGCCGGTAAAGTGCGAGGCGCCGCCTGCCGCTGGCACCGCAACGTTTTCGATTGCGCCCGATCCACCCTCAGCAGCTGCCGGAAATGCTGACGTGCGCACCGTGATGACCTTCTTCGCCTCACCCGATTGCACCGTCTGAATGGCGTTACCTGCGTAGATCGGACGCTCAAATGTATCGGCTGAGATCACCTTTGTAATGTCGGAGATCTGCATCACATCGAGCATAGCCGCGACGCGCGGAAGTATGTTTTTTCCTGAGGCCGTGGCCGGAGCCACAATGGCCGAATATGGCCCCGCAAGGCTCACAACGACGGCGGCAACTTCTTCAGCCAGACCGTGCTCAAGGTGCGGCGCATCAGCGACAAGAACCTTCGACACGCCAGCGAGCTTCGCGGCAGCTTCGGCGACGGCTTTGCAGTTCGAGCCCGCGACCAGAATGTGAATGTCGCCACCCAACGCTTTTGCGGCGGACAGCGCCTTGCCTGTTGCGGGGGAAAGCGCCGAATTGGAATGCTCAGCTAAGATCAGTGTCGGCATCAAAGAACCCCAGCTTCAGTTTTGAGTTTGTGCACCAGTTCCGCGACATCCTTGACCTTGATGCCCGCCTTGCGCGTCGCCGGTTCCGACGTTTTCAGAACCTTCAGCCGCGGTGCGATATCGACGCCGTAGTCTTCCGGCTTCTTGACGTCGAGCGGCTTTTTCTTGGCTTTCATGATGTTTGGCAGTGAGGGATAGCGCGGTTCGTTCAAGCGCAAATCCGTTGTGACGACGGCGGGCAACTTGAGCTTGACGGTTTCGAGGCCGCCATCCACTTCGCGCGTCACAGATACGGATCCGGCTTCCGGCATCACTTTGGAAGCGAATGTGCCCTGTGCCCAACCGAGCAGCGCGGCCAGCATCTGACCCGTCTGATTGCAATCATCATCGATGGCTTGTTTGCCGAGCACCACCATGTCGGGTTTCTCGGCGTCAACGATAGCTTTCAAAATTTTAGCAACCGCCAGCGGTTCAACAGAGATACCGTCCGGCGTCTCAACGAGGATGCCGCGATCGGCACCAATAGCCAGCGCGGTGCGAATTGTTTCCTGCGATTTGGTGGAGCCGATCGATACAATCACCACTTCGGTCGCGGTGCCCTTTTCCTTTAGGCGAACGGCCTCTTCGACGGCGATCTCATCGAAGGGGTTCATCGACATCTTGACGTTGGCGAGATCGATCCCCGACCCATCCGGCTTGACGCGAATTTTAACGTTGTAGTCAACGACCCGTTTGACCGGCACAACGATTTTCATTGCCTTCACTGGTTGCCCAGCGCTCCCAGACTGTTTTTTGTTGTGTTCACTTGCGCCCGAAGCCACATATTTTGCAGTGCAGTAGAGCGCAAAGCGGACAATTCCCCGGTATGAATCGGAGGTGCTTCTGCGGCCTTTCGCAGTTGCGAAGGCGAAAACTACGGTCGCTCCGGTGTGAAGTCAATCGGCGCGGGCGTCGCGGCATAGTGCTTTAAGGCTAATTTTCTCGGCCAAAGCGGCAGCGAGACTGGGGGCGTGAAGGCCAGTGGCGTACGAGCGGCAGACGAGTGGCTTAGCGGCCGAAAAGCGGTACGCCAGGACGCCGCATCACGAGGATCAGCAGCGCGCCCGCCATCATGCCGCCGATGTGAGCCCACCACGCCGTCGGCCCCACGTCTCCGGCGGATGGAAAGGCGACCATGCCGATCTGGAACACGATCCAGAAACCGAGCACTAGCGCCGCTGAGATGCGCAATGGAATGATATGGAATGCCAGCACCCAAACATTGACGCGCGGGTGCAGCATCAAATAGGCGGCAATGACGCCTGACACCGCGCCACTCGCGCCAATCAACGCGTCCTGACTATCCGGCAGCATCACCGCGTGCATCAGTCCGGCTGCGACGCCGCAGGTCAAATAAAATACCAGAAAGCGGATATGGCCCATAGCGTCTTCAACGTTGTCGCCAAAGACCCACAGAAACAGCATGTTGCCAAGCAGGTGCAGGCCGTCGCCATGCAGGAACATGTAAGAAAATAGCGTATCGCGCTCGGGGATGGCGATGGCATCGGCCGACAAAGGCGCGTGACCGCCGGTGACGTGAACTTGGAACAGCTCCTGAGGAACGATGGCAAAACTCGATACGAACGCCGATTCAGCGGAACCGTTGACGCCTTCGATAATGTAACAGAGCACGTTGAAGGCG
>JAYUCQ010000307.1:0-4129 GCA_043740265.1 Hyphomicrobium sp. | reverse complement strand
CGCATGCAGACGCGTTGAGCGGCGCTGATATTCTTCTCAAAGTGCGGCGTCCCTCGAACGACGAGATCAAAGCGCTGAAACCCGGTGCCATCGTCGCGGCTATGATCGACCCTTACGGCGAGCGCTCAGCGCTTGATGCCCTGGCGGCAACCGGTGCGTCGGTATTCTCCATGGAACTGATGCCGCGTACGACGCGGGCGCAATCGATGGACGTGTTGTCGAGCCAGGCCAACCTCGCCGGTTACAAAGCCGTCGTGGATGCCGCCTCGATGTTCGGCCAAGCGCTACCCATGATGATGACGCCCGCTGGAACCGTTCCCGCAGCGAAAGCTTTCATCATGGGCGTCGGTGTTGCAGGCCTCCAAGCCATCGCCACGGCCCGGCGCATGGGTGCGCAAGTGACAGCGACCGACGTGCGCCCCGCCACCAAAGAGCAGGTACAGTCTTTGGGCGCGAAGTTCGTCGCCGTCGAAGACGATGAGTTCAAGCAGGCGCAAACGGCGGCAGGTTACGCCAAGCCGATGAGCCCGGAATATCAAGCCAAGCAGGCAGCCCTTGTTGCCGAGCACATCAAAAACCAGGACATGGTGATCACCACTGCGTTAATCCCAGGCCGGCCAGCGCCGCGTCTCATCACGCGGGCGATGGTCGAGAGCATGAAACCCGGCGCTGTTATTGTCGATCTGGCGGCCGAACGCGGCGGCAATTGCGAATTGACCGAAGCTGGCAAGACCATCGAAACGCCGGGCGGCGTCAAAATTTCTGGCCCGCTCAATCTCGCCGGAACGGTCGCCGTCAACGCGTCAAGCCTCTACGCCAAGAACTTGCTGGCCTTCATCGACACCATGATCGACAAAAAAGAAAAGACCCTGGCTGTCAACTGGGACGACGACATCATCAAGGGCACGCTGGTTGCCAAAGGCGGCGCCATCGTCCACCCGAACCTCGCCTCCAAGAGCTAAGAGGAACATTGCAATGCGCATGATGAAAACAATTTCTGCAGTGTCCTTGGCTGTGGCATTTGCGATGCTGCCAAGCGCCGCGTTCGCCTCCGGTGGCGAGGCCGTCAGCCCGTTCGTCTACGAGTTCATGGTGTTCGTGACCGCGATCTTCGTCGGTTACTTCGTTGTTTGGGCGGTGACGCCGGCGCTGCACACACCCTTGATGAGCGTCACCAACGCCATTTCGTCGGTCATCGTTGTCGGCGCGCTGCTCGCCGTTGGCGCAACCTTGATGGACAGCGACAGCATCTTCGCCAAGGTGTTCGGCTTGCTCGCGCTGATCATGGCGTCGATCAACATCTTTGGCGGCTTTCTCGTCACCAACCGGATGTTGGCGATGTACAAGAAAAAAGACGCGCCGGTTAAGAAATGAGGGCGACTGAGACCAGCTCTTTGGTACGTTTTGGAGCGGGCTTAGTTTGGTCTGCGGCAAAGCCGCGGCGCGTTGGCTTTTTGGCGGCCATCGTGGCTGCATGTCTGGCGCAGTCCTTATCGCCTGCCGCCGCTTACGCCCGTGCGCTGGATGAAAAAGAGAAAGCGTCTTTGGCTGTAACGCTCGCCAGCTTTGATGCTGACATCCGCGAACAACATTTTGATCGCGTCTTCGCCACCGTGCCGCCGCGCGTCATGGCGGCAATTGCCAAGAAGAACAACATATCCGTCGAAAAACTGAAGCCGGCTTTTGTCGGCATGATGACCGCAACAATGAAGGCGGTGAAGATCGAGTCCTTCTCGCTCGATTTAGCCAACGCTGACTACAGAGAATTGCCTAGCGGCGCACCTTTTGCGCTGATCCCAACCAAGACTGTGATTGACGCTGGAGTCAAAGGCCGCATTTCGGAAAAGACCTTTTCGCTTGCCATTCAAGATGATGGCAAGTGGTACATCCTAAGGGTCAACGACGTCGCCCACTTGATGATCCTGCGTGACGTGTATCCGGAATTTGCGGGCGTTGAATTGCCCAGCGGCTCGATGGAGATTTTAAAGAAATGACGGCTAATCTCGCTGCCCTCCTCTATCTCGCCTCGGGTGTTCTGTTCATTCTGGCTCTGCGCGGGCTCTCAAGTCCGGCGACGTCGCGGCAGGGTAACCTGCTCGGCATGATCGGCATGGCCATCGCCGTGCTGACGACGCTCGGTCTGTCGCAACCGTCGTTTCTATCGTGGATCTTCATTCTCGCAGGTCTTGGCGCTGGCGCGTTCATCGGCGCCAAGACGGCGCGCGAAATTCCTATGACCATGATGCCGGAGCTGGTGGCTGCCTTTCACTCGCTCGTTGGTCTGGCCGCAGTCTTCGTTGCCGCAAGCGCACTGTCCGCGCCGTCGGCTTTCGGGATTTTGAGCGATGCGGCCCACCCTGAACTTGGCGTCAAAGGTGCCAGCCTGTTCGAAATGGCGCTGGGCGCGGCCATCGGTGCCATCACGTTCACCGGTTCGGTCATCGCCTTCGCTAAATTGTCAGGCCGCATGTCAGGCAAGCCGATCATGCTGCCGATGCGTCACGCCATCAATGCCGCGCTCGGCGTCTTCATCATTTACCTGATCTACGCCTTCTGCACGTCTAGCGGCTCGGCGTGGCTGTTCTGGCTGATCGTGCTTGCTGCCCTCGCCTTCGGCGTCTTGATCATCATCCCGATCGGCGGCGCAGATATGCCCGTCGTCGTGTCGATGCTGAACTCGTACTCTGGTTGGGCCGCAGCCGGCATCGGCTTTACGCTCAGCAACGTCGCGCTGATCATCACCGGCGCGCTGGTCGGATCATCCGGCGCAATTCTTTCCTACATCATGTGCAAAGCCATGAACCGGCAGTTCCTGGCGGTGATCGCCGGCGGATTTGGCGGTGAGACGGCGGTTGCAGGCGCGGGCGGCGGCGAACAAAAGCCCGTCAAGCTTGGTTCCGCCGAAGACGCCGCCTACGTCATGAAGAACGCGTCCACAGTCATCATTGTGCCCGGCTACGGCATGGCGGTGGCACAGGCTCAGCATGCGCTGCGCGAAATGGCGGAAACCTTGAAAAAGGCCGGCGTCGACGTGAAGTACGCCATTCACCCAGTTGCGGGCCGCATGCCCGGCCACATGAACGTGCTCTTGGCCGAAGCCAACGTGCCCTACGATGAAGTCTTCGAACTCGAAGACATCAACGGCGAGTTTGCGCAGGCCGACGCAGTCTACGTCATCGGCGCCAATGACGTCGTCAACCCGGCCGCCGAAGACGACAAGACGTCGCCGATCTACGGCATGCCGGTGCTGCAGGTTTGGAAAGCCAAGACGGTGTTCTTCAACAAGCGGTCTTTGGCGTCAGGCTACGCCGGAATCGACAACCCGGTCTTCTATCGCGACAACACCGTGATGGTTCTCGGCGACGCCAAGAAAATGACCGAAGAAATCGCCAAGGCACTGAACCATTAAAAGATGTCATCCCGGCAGTTATTGCCGGGACCCATTGTTCCGCAATTTAAATGCGGCGGCATACTTCCGTACTCTCCGCGGTTCGAGTTTTCTGTTGGATGGCTCCAGGGAATGAATCCCGGGATGACGGCGAGGGATGGCCGCCACCTGCTGCGCTTCCGGCCCGCTGCGCCAGCGCTTGCGCGGCGAGCCGGCTCGACGAAGGAGAGTCGGAAGCGCCAAGGGAAAATGAGCCTTTGCGGCCACAGCGGCGGTAGGTCCGCTGATCGGTGTGATGTGAGCCGCCGTTTTCGTCTGCTATAACCCCTGCATTATCCGGGGAGTTATCGCCGTGGCGTCTCAGTCTTTTGTTCAAGAACTCGATCGCTTGGAAGCGTTGGCCTA
The DNA here is from genome assembly GCA_043740265.1 of Hyphomicrobium sp. GTDB lineage: Bacteria > Pseudomonadota > Alphaproteobacteria > Rhizobiales > Hyphomicrobiaceae > Hyphomicrobium_B. Next base: position 336 of record JAYUCQ010000307.1, on the reverse strand, counting down.
TGCGCCCGCCATCAGTGCCCAGGGCTTATCCGGTACGCTCAGTAAAATGTATCAAACCGTAGTCGAGGCAAATTTCGCCAACTACGATCTCAACGCCATCCGCAAAGCTGCGCCCGATCTCATGTACCGGCTTTTTGATTTGCGCCTCGCGTTGCGCGGCCGCATCGCCGAATTCGAAAGCCGCAAATTGATGTCGCCCGAAGTGGTGCAAGGTCTGCGCGACGTCTTCCGCGTGCTGCGCTACGTCACCGACATGCTGGGCGAGATCGCCATTGGCAACGCCCGCCTGAGCGACGGCGAAAGCATCAAGCGCGGTTTTACCGGCAGCGACCGCAA
>JAYUCQ010000306.1:0-10003 GCA_043740265.1 Hyphomicrobium sp. | reverse complement strand
GGCAGCTCATCGACGCCCATATCTTTTGACGTGATCGGCCGCGACGGCTTAGCTGCAAACGTGCCGAGCAGCCTATCCCATACGGTCAGCAGCAGACCGTCGATATGGTGATCGGCAATGCCCCACTCGTCATCATGGGCATGCCGCAAGACGTGGCGCTGGTGCTCGCCTATCTAATCTCCGTGACGCTGATCGTGCAGCACTCGAACGTAGATGCCCGCTTGGGGCCGTTGGACGGCCAGCTCTCGATTGGCCGCATTCACCACCTGCATCACGTCAACTGGGGCACCGAGGGCGATTGCAACTTCGGGCTGCTATTGACCGTGTGGGATAAGTTGCTCGGCACCTTTGCGGCTCAACCGTCGCGTCCGATTACATCGAAAGACATGGGCGTCGATGAACTGCCGAACTTCCCGAAATCCTTTATCGAGCAGATGATTCTGCCGTTCGTCTATAAACCCGGCGCCGGCCAACCAGAGCGCTACAAGGTTTCAGCCCAAACGCCAGCGCAAGAGGCGCGGGTCCAGACCACGCTGCACGCGGCGGAGTAGGGCCGCAACAATTTCACAAATGATAAGGGCCGCTTCATCGAAGCGGCCCTTTGTTTTTAAGTATTCATGCTCTGGAAGAACTCGCCGTTGGTCTTGGTCGAGCGCAGTTTGTCGATAAGGAACTCGATGCCGTCTTGCGTGCCCATCGGGTTGAGAATGCGGCGCAGCACGTACATCTTCTTGAGCTGATCCTTCGGCACCAGAAGCTCTTCCTTGCGGGTACCGGACTTGCCGATATCGATCGCCGGGTAAATCCGCTTGTCGGAGACTTTGCGATCCAGCACGATTTCCGAGTTACCCGTGCCCTTGAATTCTTCGAAGATGACTTCGTCCATGCGCGACCCGGTATCGATCAAGGCCGTCGCGATAATCGTCAGCGATCCGCCTTCTTCGATGTTGCGGGCAGCACCAAAAAAGCGCTTCGGACGTTGCAAAGCGTTGGAATCGACGCCGCCTGTCAGCACCTTTCCGGAGGACGGCACGACGGTGTTGTAGGCGCGGCCGAGGCGCGTGATCGAGTCCAGCAGGATGACGACATCGCGCTTATGTTCAACCAGACGCTTGGCTTTCTCGATGACCATTTCCGACACCTGCACGTGGCGTGACGGCGGCTCGTCAAAGGTAGAGGAAATAACTTCGCCCTACACTGAGCGCTGCATGTCGGTGACTTCCTCAGGCCGCTCATCGATCAGCAGCACAATCAAAAAGCACTCGGGATGATTGGTCGTAATCGAATGGGCGATGTTCTGCAGCAGCACGGTTTTACCGGTGCGCGGCTGGGCGACAATCAAGGCGCGCTGGCCCTTGCCCATGGGTGCCACGATATCGATGACGCGCGGTGAGAGATCCTTGATGGTTGGATCTTCGATTTCGAGTTTCAGCCACTCTGTTGGGTAAAGCGGCGTCAGGTTGTCGAAATGGCTCTTGTGCTTAGTCTTTTCAGGGTCTTCGAAATTGATATTCGAGACCTTGAGCAAGGCAAAATAGCGTTCGCCATCTTTGGGCGAGCGGATCTGACCTTCGACCGTATCACCCGTGCGCAGCGCAAATTTGCGGATCTGCGAGGGCGAGACATAAATGTCATCGGGGCCGGCAAGATAATTGGCTTCGGGTGAGCGCAGGAAGCCAAAGCCGTCCTGCAGCACTTCGACGACGCCGGTGGCGGTGATCTCGGTATCTTGCGCCGCGAGCTGCTTCAGGGTCGCGAACATCAACTCTTGCTTGCGCATGGTCGACGCGTTCTCGACGCCTGTCTCTTCGGCGAAAGTGACAAGCTCTGCTGGGGATTTGCGCTTCAAATCCTCGAGCTTCATTTCTTTCATGAATTTACTCCGGCGGGTACCGCACTGGGGCGGGAAAAGGGTGGTTGAAATTGGGGGATGAACAACGAAACAATGACGGCTGAATTGGAGAGGGATTTGGTTATCGGGCGGATGGGCAAAGCAGGGCGCTTTGCCATGAGGCCTCTGGCCAATGTAATAGCAAGCCCACCGGAGACGGCAGTGCCGTCAAAGCCACGAAGCGGTTGTGGAACGAAAGAGTTATAACAGATTACACGTTTTACGCAACCGCTTCAAAACGGCTTGACGATCACGAGTACGACAATGGCGACCATCAGCAACGTCGGGATTTCGTTGACGATGCGCCAATGCCGCGGCGGTTTGTCGTTGCGATCCTCGGCGAAAGCCCGGACAGACGCCGAAAAGTAGCCGTGCACGGCGGAAAGCCCGATCACCAGGGCCAGTTTGGCGTGAAACCAGGGTTGCGCCAAGTGCCCCCCGGTCCAAGCCAGCCAAACGCCAAGGGCCCATGCAATAATCATGGCTGGGTTCATGATGATGGTCAGCAGGCGCCGCTCCATCACCTTGAACGTTTCCGACTGAGCCGAGCCCTTTTCTGCATCGCAATGGTAAATAAAAAGCCGTGGCAAATAGAGCATACCGGCCATCCACGCGATGATGGCCACCACGTGCACGGCCTTGATCCACAAATAAGCCCGCTCGCCAAAAATGGCCGCGACGGCAGCTGTGATGAGGACGGTCGCGAGAAGCGCGATGCCGGCGCGTTTTCCAGCAGAGGCTCCACCAGCGTCAGTCGCCATATCTCTAAGCCTTCCTGCGGACACGGGCGACGAGTTGCGCAACGTGCTCAGGCGGCGTTTCCGGAACAATGCCGTGGCCGAGATTGAAGATGAAAGGTTTGCCCGACATGGCTTCTAAAATAGCATCGACGCGCTGATCCAGCGCTGCGCCGCCTGCAACGAGCAGCAAGGGATCGAGATTGCCCTGCGCCACAATGCCTTTGCCAGCAACGCTTTGCATGACGCTCAGCGGACACGACGTATCGCAGCTGACGCCATTAACGTTCGTTCCGGTAACAAAGCGCTGCAACTGAGAGGCCGCGCCACGCGGAAATCCAAGAACCGGCACGTGCGGATATTTCGCCTTTAAGGCGCTGACAATGCGCACCGTCGGCTTGATAACCCAACGCTCGAATTCGTCGTCAGCAAGACTTCCGGCCCAGCTATCGAAAATCTGTAACACGTCAGCGCCGGCGTCCACCTGGCCGCTGAGATACGTGATCGACGCTTCGCACAAAACATCGATTAAGCGGCTAAAACCAGCGGAATCACGATACGCCCATCCCCGCGCTTGCGCTTGATCCGTCGATCCCCGGCCTTCGACCATGTACGTCGCAACCGTCCACGGTGCGCCACAAAACCCGATCAAAGCCGTTTCACGCGGCAAGTCTTGCCTGAGGCGTGCCACCGTTTCCCAAACGCAGCCGAATTTCTCAGACGTGTTCGATAGGCTGAGTCGGGTCAGACCTTCAACAGCGCGAATGGGATCGAGCCGTGGGCCCTCGCCTTCAGCAAACGTAACGTGCTGGCCGAGCGCATCGGGCACGACCAAAATATCGGAAAACAAAATCGAAGCATCGAAGCCATAGCGGCGGATCGGCTGCAATGTCACTTCGGCTGCGAGTTTCGGATTGTAGCATAGATCGAGAAACGAGCCGGCCACTTTGCGGGTGGCGCGGTACTCCGGCAGATAGCGGCCAGCCTGACGCATCAGCCACATCGGCGGTGGGCTTAAAACGTCCCCCTGAAACGGTTTTAGAAAACGCCGGCTGGCTGTCATCGTTTTGAGATCGTCCACAGCCAGGCCTTCCCTTCACTTAAATCTTCAAAGGATATTGAAGTTTTTTATTATGACTCTTACCCGGTCGAAGTCTGGTAATTCACAAAATCCCCACGGCTTGTGCACAGACCCTCAACACGCCGTCCCGGGGTAGTCTACATCTAGTCGGCGTAATCACCGCCCGGCAATAAAGCGGATTAGCGGAATTTGATCAAGGTCTTGGCGATTTGGTGCGCAACCAACGCGAAAGCACAACATGTTAACAACGCTTGGAGGTGCCACGGTTTGACGTTTTGATCCCGGAGGATTTGTCTACGACGCAAAAAAGAGTTCGTTTTCGTCCAAATGTGGGTATCACCGCGGACAAGATCAAAGTTGTTGTCTCAACCCGCCGGGTGCGTTCAAGGTGCTGGGATAACGGCCGGTTTTTGCACATTGTTGTGCGCCATTTGCGAGACCAGAAACGAGCCCAGTATGGGCCGGGAAAATCGATGACCCAACTCAGCCTGTTTCATCTCCATCTGGTCTCGGATTCGACGGGCGAAACGCTGGCGGCCATCGCTAAAGCGGCCGCCGTCCAATATCCCAATGTCCGGTCCATCGAGCATACCCATCCGCTGGTGCGGACGCAGCGGCAACTCAAACGTGTGTTGGCCGATATCGAGCGCGAACCAGGGATCGTCCTCTATACTGTCGTCAACAAGACGCTCGGGTTAGAACTTGAGCAACATTGCAAAGACCTGAAGATTCCATGTCTCGCGGTTTTGCAGCCGATCATGCAGATCTTTGAGAGCTATCTTGGCGCACCGCAAACGCCGACCGTTGCCGGTCAGCATGTGCTGGACGCCGACTACTACCGCCGCATTGACGCGATGAATTTCACGATGGCGCATGATGATGGCCGACTGCCGGACAATCTGAGCGACGCTGATATCGTCGTTCTAGGGATTTCGCGGACATCGAAAACGCCAACTAGTCTCTATTTGGCGCAGCGCGGCTACAAAACCACGAACTTGCCGCTGGTGCCGCAGGTTGCGCTGCCAGAGCAGCTCTTAGCGCCACACACCGCGTTTGTTGTGTGTCTGATTGCCCACGTTGATCGTCTCGTTGAGGTCCGCCGCAATCGTGCGGTTCTGATGGCCGACCGCGATCTTGAAAGCTACGTCGACCGTGAGGCAATTTCGGCTGAAATCGCCTATACGCGAAAAATCGCTGCGGCCAACGGCTGGCCCATCATTGACGTGACGCGGCGTTCGATTGAAGAATCTGCGACGATGATTTTAAAACTGCTGCAGGATCGCCGCGCCGGCGTAAAGCCTGACGTTGAGGCGGGCAATGTCTAACCCCTTGCGACTGATTCTGGCCTCGGGAAGCGCGGCGCGCAAACACATGCTCGACGCCTCCGGCCTAGTGTTCGACGTCATACCCGCTGACGTTGACGAGGACACGATCCGGTCGATGATGGTGACGGAGAGTGATTGCGTTGAAAGCGCAGACGTTGCCGCTGTCTTGGCCATGGAAAAGGCGCTGGCGGTTTCGCGGTTGCATCCCGGTGCGCTGGTTATTGGATCCGATCAAGTCTTAGGCCTGGGCCGCCGCATGTTCTCGAAGGCCGCGAACAAAGCAGAAGCTCGCGAAACGCTCGACCGGTTGCGCGGGCGGACACACGAGCTGGTGTCGGCAGTGGCGCTGGCTCAAGCCGGAGCGATCGTCTGGCAGGGGTTTGACAGTGCGCAATTGACCATGCGGCAGTTTTCAGATGAGTTTCTGGGAAATTATTTAGCCCGAGCCGGAGACAATTTTCTGCGCTCTGTCGGCTGCTATGAGTTGGAAGGCTTGGGCGTTCAGCTTTTCGAACGCATCGAGGGCGATTACTTTACGATCCTCGGTATGCCCCTGCTGCCGCTGCTTGCCGAATTGCGTACGCGCGGCGTGGTGACAGCATGACCAAAGCTCAAGTTACGAAGGCCAAATTCATCAATGCATGTGTGATTGGATGGCCGATCGAGCATTCGCGCTCGCCGCTGATTCACGGCTATTGGCTTAAGAAGTACGGCATTGCGGGAAGCTACACCAAAGAAGCCGTGAAGCCCGAGGATTTGGAAGCATTTTTGAAATCCCTCGCGGCCAACGGTTACTCCGGCTGCAATGTCACCGTTCCGCACAAGGAAGCGGCGTATCGTATCGCCAATGATAAAGAAGCGTCGGCGACGGCCGTTGGCGCAGCCAATACAGTTTGGCTGGAGCACGGCGGCCTCGCCTGCGCCAATACCGACACCTACGGGTTCATGACGCATCTCGGCGTTTCCGCGCCGAATTGGATGCAACGCGATGCGCCTGTAGTCATACTCGGGGCAGGTGGTGCCGCGCGCGCCATCATCTTCGGATTTTTGGAAGCTGGCGTCACTGATGTCCGCGTCTTTAATCGCTCGCACGCGCGGGCGGAGGCGTTGGCGCATCACTTCGGGCCGTCCGTCAAAGCCTGTGCGTGGGGTTCGCTTGAGAAATTATCGGGCGACGCAAGCGTGGCCGTCAACACAACAACCCTTGGCATGAAGGGACAACCAGACCTCGATTTCGACGTGTCCCGTCTGGCAAAGACTTGCGTTGTTGCTGATATTGTCTATGTGCCGCTGGAAACGCCGCTCTTGAAAGCAGCGCGGGCTCGTGGTCTCAGAACCGTCGATGGACTCGGCATGTTGTTGCACCAAGCGGTGCCAGGGTTTGAAAAGTGGTTCAGTGTCAAACCGGATGTGACGTCCGAGCTTCGAGCCATCATTGAAGCCGATATCAACGGACACGCGTGATGCTGATCATTGGCCTCACAGGATCGATCGGGATGGGCAAATCGACGGCTGCGGCGCGGTTTGCAGCCAACGGCATCGCCGTGTTCGATGCCGATGCCAAGGTTCATGAACTCTACAATGGGCCGTTAGCATCGAAGATCGAAGCGGCTTTTCCGGGCACAACGGTAAATGGCAAAGTAGACCGCGCCAAACTGTCGGCAGCACTTCTCAAAGAACCTCAAAAATTCAAACAGCTCGAAGCCATCGTGCATCCGGCTGTGCGCGAGGCCGAGCGCAATTTTATCCGCCACGAGGCTGCAAAAGGCGCAAAAATGGCAGTCCTAGAAGTGCCGCTGTTGTTTGAGGCCGGGGGGGCCAAAGCTGTCGATACGATTGTCGTCGTCAGCGCTTCGGCAGAGGCGCAAAGGGCCCGCGTTTTGGCACGGCTTAGCATGACGGCGGAAAAACTTGACCGGCTGTTATTGCGCCAAACCCCCGACGCTGAGAAACGTTCGCGAGCCGATTTCATTGTGGATACTAATGGGTCAGTTGACGCCTGCACCTCTCAAGTGGATGCAATCATCGCCAAACTCAGCAACAAGAAAGGCGAGGCTTACCATCGATTTTGGGCGTAGCTGAACTGAGGAGACTGCCGGTTGCGCGAAATCATCCTTGATACCGAGACCACCGGGCTTGATCCCAAACGCGGCGACCGGCTGATTGAAATCGGCTGCATTGAAGTTTTCAATCGCACACCGACAGGCCGCGAATTCCATTGCTTCATCAATCCGGAGCGCGACGTCCCAGCCGAAGCCCAAAAAGTGCACGGCATCTCGACGGATTTTCTGAAAGACAAGCCGCTCTTTAACAAAGTCGCCGACGCGTTTCTGAATTTCATCGGCGACGATACGCTGGTCATCCACAATGCTCAGTTTGACATCGGCTTCTTAAATTTCGAGCTTGAGCGGGCCGGTCATCCAGCCATCATGATGGACCGCGTCGTCGATACGCTGGCGATTGCCCGGCGCAAACATCCGGCTGGCCCCAACAATCTCGATGCGCTGTGCAAACGCTACGGCATTGATAATTCGAAGCGGACCAAGCACGGTGCGCTGGTCGACAGTCTTCTATTGGCCGAAGTTTATATCGAGCTGCTGGGAGAGCGTCAGGCAGCCCTTGGTTTGCAATCCAGTGGCGCATCGTCTGCGGAACGCACGTCGCGCACGGGTAAAAGACAAGCCAAACAACGGCCGCAGCCGCTGGCAGCCCGGGTGGCGGCGGACACCATTGCCGCACACCGCACGTATATTGAAAAACTCGGCGCCAAGGCGGTCTGGCTTAAGTATTGGCCGCAAAAAGACCGGTGAGTTTACACCGTGACCGCGGCCTTAGCCTGCATTTCCTGCTGGCGGCGCATATAGAGGCCGGCAAAGTCAATCGGGTCCAGCATCAAGGGTGGATAGCCGCCTTCGCGGGTGATGTCGGCAACGATGCGGCGCAGGAACGGGAAAATAGTCGTTGGCCCGGAAATCAGCAAAAACGGTTCAAGGGCCTGCTGAGGAATGCTCTCGATTCTAAATAATCCAGCATAGACGGTTTCGAGCACATAGATGGTGCCGACGTTGTTGGAAGCGGTGGCCTTCAGTTCAATGGCGCTTTCATAGACGTCACCATCGACGCGCTCGGCGTTGACGTTGACTTCGACATTGAGGTTCGGCGCATCACCAGGAGATGCCATCAGCTTGCGGATGTTGGGGTTTTCGAACGAGAGATCCTTGATGTACTGGCTCAAGATCTTCACTTGAATAGGGGCCTGCGGCGAGCCGGGGACTGCGCCGGTTGGGTTTGTTTTCCCGTTTGTTGTCTCTGCCATAGTTATTTTTCCCGTTTGCTCGGCGCGCCAAGGTGATGAGCGGTCGCTAACACGGCATCCCGGGCGGCGCAATCAGGCCCGGCGGCAAAAGCAGAGGCCTAATTTGCAGAACGGCGGCCCGGCTGCGGTTTTAGGGATCGCTCGGATGCAACTGTTTTCTCGCTGACGCGTTCATATTCGCCCTCAATCGTCACGCCGTCTCCACTGGCCGCATCGGGTGCAGCGTCAGGGTGGTGCTCGCTGGATTGGCGCGGATAGGTGGTGCGGGCCTCTGCCGTGGTGAAGTTTGGGACCGCGAACAGTTTGGGCAAAATGTTTGTGACCAGGATGTGCCGGACAGCGGGAATGAGCAGGATAAGCCCGATGACGTCTGAAATCAGCCCGGGGAAAATCAATAACATGCCGGCCATCAGCTGCACCAAGCCGTCAAATAACGGCGCGAAGCCGCTGCGGCCGCGATCAATATGGGCGCGAGCACGGGTCAACACCGAAAGGCCGGTGTGCCGGATGACAGCGGTTCCCAGCATCGCTGTTACAATAACGATGAGTGCAAGCCGCCAAAAACCGAAGGCCTGGCCAACGCGGATCAACAGGCCTATTTCCAAGATCGGAAACGCCACAAACGCCAACAGGGCTGCTAGTCTCAGTGGCTGTGCCATATCTCATCGCCAAGAACGGCCCTATTGTAGCGGTAGCACGCGCCATAGCCAAACAATGCTTTGCTGGTTCCGGGCGCAAGTGCAGGTTCCAGCCCAGGGTCTGGTATGCGCCACTGCTGTTAACGGTTTAGGTCTGCAAATCCCGCCGGCGGCGGGGCTTGCGCGTATGCTACACTTAGACCGGCGTTTTGTGGCTTCAAACCGGTCTCGCCAATGTCTACATAGAAGACTACAGGTTCGCTGAATAACATGGCGCCAACGCCCCGGCTGCCGTCGGAAAGCTCATTAGGATGAATGGTCAAATCGATCTTATTACGCTGATATCTTTGATTGTCGCGGCCGTCGCCATATTCAAATTGCGCAGCATTCTCGGTAGCCGCACGGACGAAGACGACAAGCGCGTCGAACGCTTGAAAACCCGCGAGCGCGACCCGCAACAGGGACCTATTACGGGGCCAACGGGCGATGTCATTACACTGCCGCGGCGGCCGCGCGACGATGTGCCCGTCCCGGTCCCGGATGCGGCTGGTGATGCCGGTGAACGCATTAAGGCCTATCCGGCCATCGACACTTCGGTGACGCACGGGCTGCTGGAGGTTGCCAAATATGACCAGGCCTTAGAGCCGGAAGCGTTCGTGCGCGGTGCCGGATCGGCCTATGAAATGATCGTCACCGCATTTGCATCGGGTGACCGCAAGACGTTAAAAGATTTGCTCAGTCGCGAAGTCTACGATGGCTTTGTTGCTGCCATTACGGATCGCGAGTCGCGGGGCGAAAAAGTTGAACAGCAATTCGTCGGCATCAAAAAGGCCGATATTGTTGAAGCCGAAATGAAGGGCGGCACGGCGTTCATGACCGTGCGGTTCGTCAGCGAGCTCATCACCGCCAGCGTCGATAAGGCAGGAACGGTGCTCAGCGGTGACCCGGCTAAGATCACCGACGTCACCGATATCTGGACGTTCAGCCGCGACGTCTCGAATGCCCGGTCGCTGGC
>JAYUCQ010000305.1:0-1651 GCA_043740265.1 Hyphomicrobium sp. | reverse complement strand
CTGACGTTCAATCGGATTCTTTGAAGTCCGGTATCGCCCTGCGCGATGTGCGGAATATGGTTGCCGGCCAGTATGCCGGTGAAGCCACCGAGACCTTGACGAAAGCAGCGTCGGACTATCGTAACTGGCAAACGCGCGGCGGATATGCGCTGTTCGGCGCCGGGTTGTTGGCAGCGCTCGGTGCATTTGGCTTTGCTTTTGGCGCTATCGGTCCGGGATTTCGGGCTCGCAATCATTTTGAGAGTATCGTCAACGTATTGCTGTTGGCTTGCGCTGCGGTGGCCGTTCTCACAACGATTGGCATCGTGGCGTCGGTCCTGACGGAAACGCTCCGGTTTTTCTTTGATCCCGCGATCAAGGGCCGCCCGACAATCTTGGAATTTCTTTTTGGTACGGAGTGGAACCCGCAACAGGCGATGCGCGCTGACCAGGGTGACATTCACGCAGCCTACGGCTTCGTTCCGCTGTTAACGGGCACGTTGCTCATCACCGCGATTGCGATTGCTGTTGCAGGGCCATTGGGGCTGCTTTCAGCTATTTATCTCGCCGAGTATGCGACTCCAAGGTTCCGCCGGTACACGAAGCCTGTCCTGGAAATTCTAGCGGGCGTGCCGACCGTGGTGCTCGGTTTTTTTGCCGCCCTCACCGTCGCCCCGCTGATCCGCAATACAGGCGCGAGTTTTGGTCTCAACATCGCCAGTGAGTCGGCGCTCGCCGCCGGTCTCGTGATGGGCATGATGATCATTCCTTTCATCTCGTCGTTGTCGGACGACGTCATCAACGCCGTGCCGCAATCGTTGCGCGACGGCGCTTATGCATTGGGCGCGACAAAGTCAGAGGCGATCAAGCAGGTTGTGCTGCCGGCTGCGCTGCCGGGCATCGTATCGGCATTCATGCTGGCCATCAGCCGCGCTATCGGCGAGACCATGATTGTGGTCATGGCCGCGGGCCTGGCCGCCAACCTCACGCTCAACCCGCTTGAAGCGGTGACGACGATTACCGTCCAGATCAAAACCATTCTCGTTGGCGATCAGGAATTCGACAGTGCCAAGACGTTGGCGGCCTTTGCGCTTGGTTTGGTGCTGTTCTTCGTGACGCTGATATTGAACTTCATCGCACAGCGGTTCGTTCGCAAATACCGGGAACAATATGACTGAGATATCAGCAGGGCCGGGCCGCTCGGCGGCTTCAACGACTGTGATCCCGGTGCGGCGGCTTTCGGCGTCTCAGTCGGCTGCGCGGCTCAAGAGCCGTTATGCATCGGAGCGGCGGTTTAAAGCCCTGGGCATTGGCTCGCTGCTGTTGACGATTGCATTTCTGTTGACGCTGCTGGGCAACATCTTGATCGGCGCATTGCCGGCATTCAGCGAACACGTCGCACTTATCGACGTTTCTCTAGATCCGGCCGTCATCGATCCGGACGGCAAAAGATCACCGGATGCGCTTGCCTCCGCTGACTATGCCAGCCTGACGCGTGCGGCACTTGCCGGCGTACTTCCGGGCGCTGAAACGCGCGCCGCCAAGAAGCAACTGGCGTCAATCCTCAGCAGCGGCGCTAGCGATGATTTACGCAAACGCGTGATCGCCGATCCCTCGCTCATCGGCACAACGATAAAATTGCCGCTGCTCCTGTCCGCCGCTGCCGATCTCT
>JAYUCQ010000304.1:0-10023 GCA_043740265.1 Hyphomicrobium sp. | reverse complement strand
GCAAATCGTTCCAGTTCTCAAAGCGCTAAACGCTTTTGGACATTGCAACTTTGGGACAGCCTGCCGTCACCGGCGGGCTGTTCTGTTTTATGCCGCGTTTTTTTGAGCGGTTTCTCTGGACGGAGGGTTGCCGCAATCCCGCTGTGATGCCACATACCGGCTGACGGCGGTGCATCGCCGCCCGGCACGACACTTGGCCACCCCGCGGAGACATTTTATGGAATCGCTGCTCACCACACTCAGCGCGTGGCTGTCGTCATTTGCCGTGGAACTCGGCCACCTCGTCTCGCCGGTGTGGTGGAGCACGCACGCCGTAGCGCTCTTCAATATTTTAATGATCGACCTGACGCTCGCCGGAGACAACGCGATTGTCGTCGGCATGGCCGCGTCGCGGGTACCCAAAGACATCCGTTCGAAAGTTATTTTCTGGGGCATCGCAGGTGCCGTTATCCTGCGGATTTTATTTTCAAGCGTTGCCCAGCAGATGTTGCAAGTCATCGGATTGACGCTCGCAGGCGGCATTCTTCTTCTGTTCGTATGCTGGAAAATGTACCGGCAGCTCGTCGATGATGAGCAACAGTCGATCACCGATATAGAAAATAACTTGGCGTCGAACAAAATTACCGGAAGCGAAGCGTCATTCTGGTCGGCGCTTTGGACCATCATCATCGCCGACCTGTCGATGTCGCTCGATAACGTGCTGGCGGTTGCCGGCGCTGCCGGTGAATCGCGCCTGGTCCTTATCCTCGGCTTGGCCGTTGCCATCGTGCTGATGGCCGTTGCCTCAAGTTACATCGCCAGGCTTCTGCACCGCTATCCTTGGATTGCCTGGATCGGATTGCTGATTATCCTCTTCGTCGCCCTCGATATGATCTATCGCGACAGCCATAAGGTGCTCTGCGCCACCTACAATATCGGCTGCCAGGAAACTTTGATTGATACGATCAAGGACCGGCTTGGTTTTGGGCATCCCATCATATGACGGCTTCAGTCTTCATCGATGGCGAAGCCGGCACTACCGGTTTGCAAATCGCCGAGCGGCTGGCAAACGTAAAAGGTATTGCCGTTAAAAGCATTGACGCCAAGCTGCGCAAAGATGCGGCAGCGCGAGCCGCTATGATGCGCAACGTCGATGCGGTCGTACTCTGCCTGCCGGACGACGCAGCCAAGGAAGCCGTGGCAATCGCCGATAGCCTTGGCAAAGATGCGCCTAAAATAGTTGACGCTTCGACCGCGCACCGCGTTGCGAGCGGCTGGGTTTATGGCTTTGCTGAGCTTGATAAGGGTCAGGCGGATGCCATTCGCAAAGCGGCGCGCGTCGCCAACCCCGGCTGTTATCCGACCGGAGCCATCGCGCTCATCCGGCCGCTCATTGATGTGGGCATAGTATCAAAGGACTATCCAATCACCGTCAATGCAGTCTCCGGTTATTCCGGTGGCGGCAAGTCGATGATTGAATCCTATGAGGTCAGCAAAACAGCGCCGTCCTTCGAACTTTATGCCCTAGGCCTGGAGCACAAACACGTGCCTGAATTAATGGCCTACACCGGCCTGACTCAGCGGCCGATTTTTGTTCCGAGCGTCGGCAACTTCAAGCAGGGCATGCTGGTCTCGGTTCCCTTGCACCTCGATACGCTGCCGGGCAAGCCGTCGTTGAAGGATATTGAATCGGCTTTATCGAAGCACTACGCCGGGTCAGACCGCGTGCGTGTTGTGCCGGCCGCAGCGAGCATGGCTAAGTTGGAGCCGGAAGCGCTGAACGATACCGACCTGCTCGAACTTTACGTTTTCGGAAATGAGAAAGCGCGTCATGCGCTACTCGTCGCACGCCTCGATAATCTCGGCAAAGGCGCGGCTGGTGCGGCTGTACAAAATTTGCAGCTGATGCTCGGGCTGGCCTAGCGGGCCTGCTGCGACGGCGGCCGGCGCGACGCAGAAGTGTCGACGGCGCAGGTAAAAAGATGCCAGACCGCCGCGATCAGCACGAGTGCGCCGCCGGCTTGATGCAGTAATCCGAGGTGCAGTGGCACGTGACCAAGCAGTGTCGCGATTCCGATCAGTATCTGAACGAATACTGCGGCCGTCAAAACATAAGCTGAGCGTATAACGCCGTCACTGGACTGGGCGCGGGTCACTAGCCAAAGCTGGAACAACGCCGCAAGCCCCACCAGATATGCGCTTATCCGGTGATTGAATTGCGCGGCGGCGTGGCTTTCAAAGACACTCAACACCCCGCGGTGTTCGAGCCAATAATCGCTCGGAACAAACTGCCCGTTCATATCCGGCCAGGTGTTATAGACGAGGCCGGCTTTTAATCCGGCGACGAAAGCCCCAAGCACGACTTGCACGAGCACGAGCGCTACGATTACGGCAGCGAAGGTTCGAGTCGCAGCCGGTACCGCTCTGCTTACTGCTGGCCTCCGCTGTGATCCTTCACCGAGTGCGAACCAGACGAGCGTCCCAAGCAGCACAAACGCGACGGTCAAATGCAGCGCCAAGCGATACTGGCTGACGTCAACGCGTTCGGCCAAACCGGAACTCACCATGTACCAGCCTATTGCGCCTTGCAGTCCGCCCAAGGCCAGCACGCTAAGGAGTTTGACCGGCTGACCGTCACGCAGCCGCCCCGTCAGCCAAAACGCCAGAAACGGCAGCGCAAACGCAAATCCGACGAGCCGCCCGAGTAGACGATGGCTCCATTCCCAGGCGTAGATGAATTTGAAATCGCCCAACGTCATGCCAGCGTTGACCAGTGCGTACTGGGGGATTTGTTTGTATTTTTCGAACGCAGTCAACCAATCGGTCTCGTTCAGCGGCGGAATGGCACCGAGAATTGGCTTCCATTCGGTGATCGACAGGCCGCTGCCGGTCAGACGCGTCGCACCGCCAACAACAATCATCGCGAAAACCAGAGCGGCCACGCTCCATAGCCAGATCGCGACGGCGCGATTACCATCTAAGTCTGTTGCGTCCATTGCGGGACGAGCACCCGGCAGGGACATGGTGCGAGCCATCGGCATTTTATCCTTGCGCCATTATACCGCCGATGAGATAGCCGACAGCGTCGTACAAAGGAATGCGCCCATCCAGCGCGGTGCTTTTAGCAACGGCTTCTGAAGGACTGAAGATCACCTATGCGGCAAAGACAACGTAAACTGGCCGGAACCGTCGCGTTGCTGGCGTTCATCCTGGTCTATTGCGCCATGGCTTTGGGTGTTGCCATCGTACTGCAAGTGCAGAACGTCAACAAATTCGGCGAGTTGATTTACTACGTCGTCGCGGGCTTGTTGTGGGTGGTGCCGGCCGGCATCATCATTAAATGGATGCAGAAGGCTGACACTTGATCAGCGCCAATTGACGTGTGGAGATTAACGGGCACCGCTTCAATTTTACTGCGGCAATCGTCTCAATTTGCATCGGCAGTTTGCGGGCGCGGCGCGCGAATGCGATGCAGAGCATCCCAAAATGCAAACGGCGCACCCGAAAGCAGCACTTTCACATAGCGCGGATCCTGGAAATCTCCGTTGAGCGAAAGCCGCGGCAGCGCGGTGAGCTGTTCGGCGTGTGGCACTCGCAACAAGCCCTTGCGGGTCGTGACGGCGGTCGCCATTCCCAGCTCGCGAGCGATTTCGAATTCGCGGTCGCCTGCACTGGTTTCATCACCATAGGGAAAACTAAAATGCCGGCACGGCCTGCCAAGTTCGGCTTCAATCCGCTGAACGGACTCTTTAATTTCGGATCGCACCTGCGGTGCCGGCACTTTGGCCAAAGCAAAGTGGCTGCACGTGTGCGAGCCAATGGTTATAAGCGGATCAGCAGCGAGAGCCCGCAGTGCATCCCAGCCCATCACAAGATCGCGGCAGAAATTGAAGGGATCAAAGCCTGCCTCGCGCGCCAGCCGGTGTGCTATGGCGCGGGCGCGTTCTTCAGGTATTGAACGCATCCACCAATAGATGGCCTCGAAGGCCAAATCTTTCAGGTCATCAGTGCCGAGTTCGAAAGCCCGGCGCACGCCATCCATTTCAAGCTGGATGCGCGGCAGCTGCCGGATCGCTTCTTCAAGCGTCAGCCACCAAAGGTCACCCCGGCCATCGGCAAAGTCCGTTGCCACGTAAATGGTAAAGGGCACGTTGTGGCGCTTGAAAACTGGATAGGCGAATTCGGCGTTGTCTTTGTATCCGTCATCGAGCGTAAAGACGGCGAAAGGCCGTTTGCCGCCCGGAGATTTGAGCCGTTCTGGCACATCATCCATGCCAATGATGTCGAAGCCGCTGTCGCGAACCTGACAGATGACACTCTCGAGAAACCCGGGCGTCACTTTCAAAATCCGGTTGGGTTCGAAGTTGCGCGGAGCCTCAGGCGTCACCTGATGCAGCATGAAAATGACGCCATTTCCGGCTGTAAACGGCGCAATCATCCCGTCCGCCCCGGTGTAGTGGAGTGCGGAAAGTGCCGCCTTCAAAAACCTGGTTGTATGGCGCGTCATCTCAATTGAGAAGCCTCAGAGGTTAGTGAGCAGGCGAAAGCGCTATGCCTCCGGCAGCCTGAAGAGAAAGTCTGCGAAGTGACCTCTGCAAAGAGCATGCAGGACACAACGCACCAGCTCTGCAACGGTTAACGCCTCCGACGTTGAGCGGCCGCTATACCCACCAATTTAGATCGAACGCGCCTCGCTGCCACCGTTTGATGTAGCTCGCAAAACACGCTGAGTGGCGGCCGGCGCAGCGGCTGTACGCTCAAAACGGATGACGTCAATATCTGCGACCTCGAAGCCGAGGAATGTGCCCGCCGGATCATCAAGAACGGACGCGCGCTTCTTGGTATCAGCGATAAGTACGCCTGTGTCGAACCGGCCCTGGATGGCTTCGAACAGATCGCGGGCATCTTCGTAATTGCCCGCGACAACGATGTGATCGTAAGCTTCATCCAATGCGTCAAGCACGAGGTTAAGTTGATCCGGCTCCACGTCGGCGCTGGCAGATGTCAGCGGCGCGCCACAGCCAATGAAATGCACAGTGCTTGAAGGTATCCGCGACACGACGTCATCGAAGCTGACTTCACCCAAAGCAAGCTCGGTCAGCCCGCGCGCATTCGTGGCACCTGCGAGATCACAGATACCTTGACCCGACGGGCTCCAATCAACCAAGACAACGGTTGCGCCGGTATCAGCAAGCGCCTTGGCAAGTGCAATGGCTTCGGAACCCGGCTCAACTTGCGCGGTTTCTCCCGTTACCAGCGTGCGATGACCGCCTTCAGCGGGCCGGCTGGACGCGAGACGCTTTGCCAAGGCCGGCAAACTGGATTCTGTAGTTGTGCTCGTCGTGGCAGTGATTTGATCATTGAACTTCGCACTCGGAGCTGCCGTCTGTTTAGGCGCTGCGCCGGGAGTGCCGCCACCCAAGACAGGTTCAGTACGATTGGCCGCGGTTGATGCCAAGCGGGCTGCCGCCGGTGAAGCCGATGTTCCGCCGCTGCGGGCACTTGCAAACAATGCGCGGAATACGGTCCATGCAATTCCAAACAGCAGCGACGCGACGCCGACGAGTCCCGACAGCGGGATTTTTTTCGGAAACACCGGCACACTCGCCGCCTGCGCTTCCGAAATGATCTTCAATTCGACAGGGGCCGCCCGCGCATCGGTCTTTTTACGGTTAGCTTCAAGCTGGCTCTGCAAATTCTCAAGCTCTGTCTTCTTTGCCTTGGCGTTGGCCTCAAGCTGATCCAGCTTGTTTTGTTCCGGCGCGTTGGTCGTCACCCGCGACTTGATATCATCGAGGCTCTTCTTGATGCTGTCTTCACGGCCTTGCGCAACCTTGGCTTCTTTCTCAAGGCTATCGACCAGCTTGTTGATTTCGCCAGTCAGCTGTTTCTTCAAGCCCGCTAAATCGGCATTCAACTGCTGCATACGGGGGTGGCCCGGCAGCAGCGACGCAGAGAGCTCTGAAATTTGCCGTTCAATGCGCACCCGCTGCTGCACAAGGTTCTGGATGAGCGGTGATTTCTGCACATCGGGCAAGGCGTCGGCCGAACCGAGCTTCATCATTTCTTTGGCCGACTTGGCGCGGGCTTCGGCTTCGCCGCGCGTGCCTTTGGCGCGCACGAGTTCGGCGGTTAATTCCGACATCTGCTGTTCGTTGAGGCCGGTATTTTGCGCACCGCCCTTGTAGGAGTCGATTTCGTGGCGGTAAAGGTCCACCTCGGACTGAATTGCCGACACTTCCGGCATCAGTTTTTCGATTTTGCCCTGAATGACCTTTTGCTGGTCATCGATTTCGACAACGCTCTCGTTAGCAAGAGACGTTCTGTAGGTATCAGCGATGCCATTTGCGATTTTTGCAGCAAGCTCTGGATCAACGGACGTCATACGGACGCCGATGAAACGGCTTTCTTTGGCTGTGTAAACTTCGAGCTGATTGCGTAGCGTATTGAGCACGCGGTCATGCTCGCTCTCGCCTGAGCGCGGTCCGCCAAGCCCAATCAGGCGCATCATGCTGTCTAGCCCGTCAACCGGACCCAACTCAGCATTGAATTCCGGCTTGTCCTTCAGCGCCATTGTTTCAGCGAGCTTGGACAGCAGGTCGGCAGACTTGAGCGCCCTAACGTGCGTATTGATGGCTTCCTTGTCCATCTTGGTCGTAATCGTGTCAGGCCCGGCGGCCGCCGCCTTCGGATCCGTAAAGGGGTTCGCCGCGCCGCGCGCATCGATCTGCAACTCGGCCTCGCTTTGATACTTCGGCGCAATCATGCTCAAGGCGCCGTAGGTCAAAGCTGAAAGCACCGCGCTCGTCAAAAACAGCTTTTTCCAGCTCTTTTTCAGCGCCCCAAAGATCGACGACATCTCAATGTCATCCGGAGAAGCTGTGGATTTTACGGCCATGATTGCGCCCGCGCTTAAAGTTGCTGTTGATTCGCAAGTAAAGGGCGGTCGCGGTTAGTAAGTCCTTAAGCGTTTCAAAAAAAAGCACGCACTCAGAGTTCTTTAACTTTCCCGGCGTAGGCTCCCTTCATCGTGTTCTCAAGTCGGGATGAGTTTGTCCATGTCAGTTCGCTCTTTGCTTTTGTCAGCCGCAGCCGCAGCCCTTCTCGCTGGATGCGCTCACGACAATCCGTTTACCGTTGCAGATGCCCAGGTGGCGTCGCAGGATGGTGGATCGGTCAAGGACGAAGGTGCGCCGCCCGTCGAAGCAGCGTCCGCAGGAGCCGACAACGGATATCCGCTTCCAATTGCTTCACCGCCAATCGACACCCGCGCCAACATGGCAGACGCCAACGTCATTGCCGAGCAAGTGGCCTATGGCGAACCGCAAGGCCTACCCAAAGAACTTAACGGCCCGCGCGCCGTTGCTGAAACAGACGGCCCTTACCTTCTCGACACCGCCGATCGCCTGCGGATCTTCGTTTACGGCCAGCCCAACCTGTCGCGGCAGTACACTGTCGATCACGAAGGTAAGATTGCTGTTCCTTTGATCGGCGAAGTCTCGGCGCGCGGCAAAACGACGGCTGAATTGCAAAGCGTGATCCGCTCGCGTCTCGGCGCACAGTTTGTCAAAGACCCTCAGGTCACCGTCGATATTCAGCAAAACCGGCCGTTTTTCATCTACGGTGAAGTCAAGACCGCTGGCCAGTACGCCTATGTGTCGGGCATGACTGTTGAAACGGCGATCGCCATCGCAGGCGGATTTACCGAGCGCGCCAGCGAACGCAAATATCGCATTACACGGCGCGTCAACGGCCTTGTCGATCAGATCGAAGCGCCGGGCGACTATGTCGTCAAGCCGGGCGATACGGTTTACGTGTTTGAAAGATTCTTCTGACACGCAGGAAGCCGGTTTTCTCCTGACTACGGGGCGTCCTGATGCGTATTCTTCACGTCCTGCGGGCACCAGTCGGCGGACTTTTCCGTCACGTCCTCGATCTGGCGGCCGAGCAGGCGCGCTTAGGTCATGCCGTCGGCATTTTGGCTGACAGCAACACCGAAGACCGCCTGACAGCATCCAAATTCGCCAGCGTTGCAGCGAACCTCCAGCTTGGCATCCATCGCACCAGCATGAGCCGCCAGCCCGGCCTCGGCGATTTCCAGGCTTATCGCGCGGTCCTTGATCGTTCCCGCGGTTTAGATCTCGACGTGTTGCATGGGCATGGCGCCAAAGGTGGTGGCTACGCAAGGCTCACGTCCCGGACACTCAAGCGTCAAGGCCAGAGCGTCAAAGCCTTTTATACGCCGCACGGCGGCAGTCTGAACTTCAAGCCAGGTACAGCCCAGTCGCGCATATTCCTTGCCATCGAACGAGCGCTCGAACCGCATACCACTGGGCTGATTTTCGAAAGCGCCTTTGCGGCGCGCGTTTACGCCGAACGGGTCGGCGCGCCTAACGTGCCGCAGCGCGTTATACCCAACGGGTTGCAGCCGGCGGATTTCGCACCGGCACAGCATCCCAGCAACGCCACCGACATCATCTTCATCGGCGAACTTCGGCACATCAAAGGTATAGAATTCCTGATCGACGCCCTCGCCACACTAAACCTGGCTGCATTGAACAAACAACGCGCCGTCACAGCAACAATTGTGGGGTCCGGCCCCAGCGCCGATAGCCTGAAAGCAAAAGTTGCCAGCTTGGGGCTCGACCAGCGCATCACGTTTACCGGTGCCCTGCCCGCGCGCCAAGCCCTCAACCTCGGCCGCATCATGGTGGTGCCGTCGCTGGCTGAAAGCTTCCCCTATGTAGTGCTGGAAGCCGCCGCAGCGGGCCTGCCTTTGGTGTCGACGAACGTCGGCGGCATTCCTGAAATCGTCGCTGGCACGGATACAGAACTCATCGATGCCGCTAGCGCGCCCGCATTGACCGCAGCATTGCAAAGTACACTTCAAAACATGCCCGCGGCCTTAGACAAAGCCCATCGCCTGCGTGCCAACGTCGAGCGTAAATTCACCGTTGCCGGTATGACCGCCGCCGTCCTCGGCTTCTATGCGTTAAGCGATCGTTAACCCTGACTGTAAATCATATTGCGCTTTGGGACCTGTTAACAGCTCCTGGCACGGACAATGCTTGCTCGCTGTCATCGTCGTTGACATGCGAGTTTGCAGTTTATGGTTTTTACGCTGAAGGCCCCTGCCGCCGAACCCAGCATGCGCGATCGCGCTGCAGGCGTAGCGGCGCCCATCCCGCTGCATGGCGGCCGCCTTGCTGATACGCGCGCCGCCGACCGTCTTAGCGCTATATCTCCCGTGGTCCTGCGCGGCGTGGTCCGCCTTGCCGATTTCCTGATCGTCACCGGCCTCGGTCTCGTCATCGCCAACTTGTACATCAATGAAACAGGCGTTCTCGGCAACACCCGTTACATCACCGCAGTCGGCATGACCGGTATTGCGCTGATTGCGTCGCTTGAACTTTTGGGGCTTTACAGCGTCCGGGTGTTTTCCTCGTTCGTCAACAAGATGCCACGCATCGTGCTTGGCTGGACCATGGCGTTTGCGGCTCTCGTTGCCAGCATCTTCTTCCTTAAAATCGGTGCTGACGTATCCCGCGTCTGGCTTGCTGCCTGGTACATCGCTGGCGCATTCGCGCTTGTCGCTGAGCGCTTGATTGTGGCCTGGAAAATGCGCAGTTGGGCCAAAAGCGGCCGGCTCTATCAGCGCGCAGTGATCTACGGCGCTGGCCCTGTCACCGAAGACTTAATCGTCCTACTTGAGGCCGATCAAGACAGTATCATTCGCATCGCCGGCATCTACGACGACCGCGACGACGACCGCGCCCCGCGCCAGGTCCTAGGCTACCCGCGCCTTGGCGGTCTCGATGACCTCATCGCGACCAGCCGGTCAACGCGCTTCGACCTTGTGATCGTAGCTTTGCCGCTTGCCGCCGAAGACCGGCTGGCAAGTGTTGTGCGGCGCATCTCGGTGCTGCCCGCCGATATCAAAATGCCGGCGCGCGCAACTGCGCTACGCTTTTCGCCGCGCACCTACTCGCATGTCGGGTCGGTCGCGATGATTGATCTGTACGACAAGCCGATGGCCGGCTGGGG
>JAYUCQ010000303.1:0-4142 GCA_043740265.1 Hyphomicrobium sp. | reverse complement strand
GCAGCGCGGACGGTGTTCGACGCCGTGCCGAGCGCGATTTCGTTGACGCGCGTGGTAGTCGCCCCTTGACCAATGGCTGTTGCGCCCGCGTGTGATGCAGTCGAGCCGCTGCCAAGCGCACAGGAGCCCGTGGCAGATGCGGTCGCCCCTGAGCCAAGCGCGCAACTGTCGTCACCTGAAGCAGAAGCGTTGGCACCGAGTGCGATGCCGTTTTTACCGCCGGCCGACGACCCGGTTCCAATCGCCGTGCTGTTGACGCCGGTCGAGACGAACAGTTCGTTGGGATCAACAGCCGCCATATTGCCGGCGCTGTCGGCCGTGACCGCGAGCTTGCGGCCGGCAGCTTGCGTGGCTTTGCTGGCCGCAGAGGCAAGACCCGACATCGTGTAGGTGTTGGTGTTGGTACCAAAGACCTGCTGGTTGTCGCGTGTTGTCGTGGCCGAGTTGCCGAAGGCGGCGGCGTTTTTGTGAGCGGCCGACGACAAAACGCCGATAGCTGTAGACGCGTCACCGCTGGCTGTCGATGACGTGCCGAGTGCAACAGTGCTTGTGCCTGTCGCGCTTGAGAATTCGCCGATTGCTGTCGATGTGCCGCCGCTGGCGATCGCGCTTTCGCCGTAAGCCGCAGATCGAAAACCGGTCGCTTGCGAATTGGTACCCACAGCCGTCGATCCCGATGCCAATGCGTTGGCACCGATGGCCACAGCGTTTACGGACGTGGCTTTTGCTCCAATCCCTACAGCCGTTGCGTTGGTGTTGGTCGCCTCTGCCGCCTGACCAATCGCCGTTGCGCCGATGCCGGTCGCCTTAGACGCATTGCCGAAGGCGCTTGATTTGTCGGCACTGGCCAGCGATGCGCTGCCGGCGGCGGTGGCAACTTCGCCCGAGGCCGTCGCCGATTGGCCAAAAGCCGTCGTCAAGATTTTTGAAGCGACCGAGTTGCGGCCGTAAGCGGAGGCACTTTCGGCAGAGGCAATGGCACTTGCCCCCGATGCCGTCGAACCAAGTCCTGTCGCTTGAGCGTCTGAGCCGATGGCGGTTGAGAAGTCAGCACTGGCGCGAGCCAGCGCTCCGGCCGCTGTCGAGCTCTGACCGAGCGACCGGGCCGCCCGGCCGATAGCCGTTGAATTGTCACCACGGGCTTGTGATGAGTTACCAACAGTCGTGGCGTTGATGCCTTGTGCTAAGGCCGAGGCACCGACCGCTGTTGTATTGGTGGCAATGGCTTGCGCGCTTGCGCCGATGGCAGCTGTGTTTGTGCCTTGGGCTTCGGCAGAGCCGCCGATAGCCGTACCGTCGCTGCCTGTTGCGGAGGCCGCTGATCCGACGGCCGTTGCATTCTTACCTTCGGCTCGGGA
Source organism: Hyphomicrobium sp. (assembly GCA_043740265.1). Taxonomy (GTDB): domain Bacteria; phylum Pseudomonadota; class Alphaproteobacteria; order Rhizobiales; family Hyphomicrobiaceae; genus Hyphomicrobium_B. The sequence continues at coordinate 2,784 of JAYUCQ010000303.1, read as the reverse complement.
ATAACCGCCAATGGCGTTGGCGTTGTCTCCGCTGGATCTCGACAAGAAGCCAAGCGCCGATGCGTAGGGTGCGGACGCTTGCGCTTGTGTACCGAGTGCGAGTGCACCTGTGCCGCTGGCGTCTGCGGACGTACCGCACGCAACAGCCTGACTTCCAGCCGTTGCGCCGCCGAAGCTGCCACCATATTGTTGGCAGATGAACTGCGCGGCGGCTTGTTCGCTGCCCGCTGTCATGAAGAGTGCGAGCGTTGCGGCGCTGGCAGCGGATTTAACGCGTCCCGAGGTGTGTGGCTTGGCGTGCCGCTCGAAGCTGGCGGCAGATTTGAACTGCGCCGGCTTGAATTGCGGAGGTGCGGCAGTGTTCGGTTGGCGTGACGAAGCGGGCATTGCCGGCGCAGCAAGGCTCTCCGTCCGCCCGGCGGGCGGCACGATCAGGGTACGCATTTACAAAACTCCTGGTGCGCATCCTGGCCGGGCGGACGAAATGTGTAGTTCCGGCTTTCGGACGGTCGCGGGGTTATAAGTCCGCTGTCAGAACTACACGCTTAAATTGTAAATATTTCTTTAAGACAATTTCAAGTTGTTTTTGTGCAACTGCTTCGTCTTTTCGTTGAAGCTAGACCAAACGAGCGTAACCCTGTTCGAGCGTTTCATCGATCAACGCTTTGTAGGAATTGTAAAAAGCGCTTTTGGCGGTTATTTCGCCGAGGGCTTGTGCGTCAAAAGCGTCGCGTCGTGCATAAACCACCGGCGTCGCCACGGGTGTGAATGTTGCACGCTGTTTATTAAGCGTCGTGATCAATCCGCGCATTTCTCCGGCCCGGTCGATCTGCGAAACGACGATCATGCGCATCGCGCCTTTGGTCAGCGACACCAAGTGAATGAACATTGAGGACGACGGAATATAGAGCCGGCCGCGATGCGAATACGGCGCGTCAGGCCGGTCGCGTTCTTGAAACAGCAGGCTCGGCCATTCCGGGTCCCAGGTGATGTCGGTGCGGTAGGCGATAATGGTGTCGGGTGTTGAAAAAGCCCGCCGCAGCGTCAAATAACTGCCGATGTAATGGTCAACGGCGGCGCGCGTGTAAGCCCCCATATAAACCGGTGCGACGATGCCGCCATCGCCCTTGAGTTCCATCGGGCCGTTGGCAAGCGCCACTGTCTCGCCGTGCCACGCGTCGCGCAGGCCGTGGAAATCAAGGCCCAGAACCATGCAGACATCGAACAGCGTTTGATCGCGCACGGAACGCCCGCCGAGCAAATTCTGGATTGTCTTTTCGTGACAGTCGCTGGCGTCGGCGAGTTCAGCCTGCGTCATCTTTTTTTCGACCATCGCCGTCTTGATGCGTTCCAGCGCTTCGTCGCGCGAGACGGCAGGACCGGAGGCGGCTGAATTTTTTTTCATGATGGTGCGGGGCATGCTGCCTGGTTGACGATCCGGCGCTCGGAGGCTGCGCGCTTCTTTGCCGGAAAGTACCGGTTTTTATCGCTGGCGAGCAAACGGAATTCTCAGACAGTTACCGGCTACCGCCCCTGTCGTGGCAATTCCGCCGCCTGGGCTCAACTTTCCCTGTTGCCAGCCGCATCCTGCCTCCAGTTCCGGCGCGGTTTACGAGCAGTGGGCCGGACTCGATAGTCAGACGTCACATTCAACGGCAGGAGCCAGCCTATGACACGATACATTGCAAATTCAGGTTTTGCAGCCGTTTTCAGCGCCGCATCGGTTTTCATACTGGCGGGGCCAACGGCGGCGCAGAGCTTCAACTGCCGGGACGCAACGAACGCAGCAGAACGCGCAGTCTGCGGCAGCGACAAACTGAGCGATTTGGACGACCGGATGAGCGCACTCTACGGCCAGCTCTTAAGCGGCACGACGAGCGAGAGAACCCGCACTTGGGTGCGCGACTATCAGCATCGCTTCCTCTTGGCGCGCGACGCCTGCGGCCGCAATACCAGCTGCATCAAGGGTGCCTACCTCGACCAGATCAGCGTCCTCTCCGCCCGCATCCATGTGGCTGGATTGGATGGAGAGTGACCCAAGACTCCCTCTCGCCGTGAAGGACGGGGAGAGGATCAACCCATTACTCCCCCAGCACCTCTAGCCGCACCGGTGCAACGCCGATGCTGGTGAGGCCGAGGTTTTCAGCGGCGCGCTCGGAGAGGTCGATGATGCGGCCGGGCTTATAGGGTCCGCGGTCGTTGATGCGGACGACGACACTTTTGCCGGTGTCGTTGCGGGTGACGCGAACGCGGGTTCCAAACGGCAGCGTATTGTGGGCGGCCGTCATCGCGCGCCGGTCGAAGTGCTCGCCGGTCGCCGTCATCTGGTCTTCCCAGTAGTACGACGCGTTGCCGCTGAGCGCATGGTTACGACCGGTGAGGCGCGGACCAGCGAGCGGCGCGCGACTGTCCGCTCGTGGAATAGAGCCGGTTGTGATGCCACTCGACGTCCGTGCGACGACGGTCGCGGACCACTGCGGATCGCGAGCGGCAACAGCTTTTTCCGGTGTGACGGTCGTTGACCAGCCGCCATTAGGCCGTTGCGGATTGGTACTGCTTGAAAAACCGGTGTCGAGCCACGGAAACAGCGGGCCGGCGGCCGCGGGCAGGCTCAACGGCAGCGACATCGCGACCGACGCCGCAACGCCCGTGATGAAGCGCAAGCACAAGGCCCTGTCTCCCAATTTTCCCCGGTCCAGGGCTAGAGTGATTCGGCGGCTAAAAATAGGACAGGCGGCGGAAGTCACCCTCCGCCGCCCGATTTGGCGACGCTCCGGCCCACTG
>JAYUCQ010000302.1:0-4147 GCA_043740265.1 Hyphomicrobium sp. | reverse complement strand
TGGTGATGGACTGCGACACGACCGGCATCGAACCAGATTTCGCACTCGTCAAATTCAAAAAGCTGGCGGGCGGCGGCTACTTCAAGATCATCAACCAGTCCGTGCCGGAAGCTTTGCGCACGCTCGGCTATCGCGAAAACCAGCTGGCGGAAATCGAAGCCTACGCCGTCGGCCACGCATCGCTCAGGCAATCGCCAGCGATCAACCACACGACGCTGAAAGCCAAAGGCTTCACCGACGAAGCCTTAGCCAAGATCGAAAGCGGTCTGGCAGCTGCGTTCGACATCAAGTTCGTGTTCAACAAGTGGACGCTGGGCGAAGAGTTCCTCACCGGCGCTCTCAAAGTGCCACAAGCGAAACTCAGCGATCCAACATTCGATCTTTTCACGCACTTAGGCTTTTCGAAAAAGGACGTCGAAGCCGCCAACGAGCACGTTTGCGGCGCCATGACGCTCGAAGGCGCGCCGCACTTGAAGCCGGAACATCTGCCCGTTTTCGATTGCGCCAATCCCTGCGGCCGCAAGGGCCGGCGTTATCTCTCGGTCGACAGCCACATCTTGATGATGGCGGCATCGCAGCCCTTCATTTCGGGCGCGATTTCTAAAACCATCAACATGCCCAACGACGCGACGGTGGAAGATTGCAAGCAGTCCTACATGTTGTCGTGGAAACTCGCGCTGAAAGCCAACGCGCTCTATCGCGACGGCTCCAAGCTATCTCAGCCGCTCAACTCGCAAATCCTCGACGTCGAGGACGACGAAGGCGAGACGGTGGCCGAAGCTTTGCTCGCCAACCCGGCGATGGCGGCGCGCACCAACATCGTCGCCGAGCGGATCGTGGAACGGATCGTCGAGCGCGTCGAATACATCAAGCAGCAGGAGCGCGAGAAGCTTCCAGGCCGCCGCAAGGGCTACACGCAGAAAGCGACCGTCGGCGGTCATAAGGTTTATCTCCGCACCGGCGAATACGATGACGGCAGTCTGGGCGAAATCTTCATCGACATGCACAAAGAGGGCGCCGCCTTCCGCTCGCTCATGAACAATTTCGCCATCGCGATTTCGCTCGGGCTGCAGTACGGCGTGCCGCTGGAAGAGTATGTCGAAGCTTTCACCTTCACGCGGTTCGAACCAGCCGGCCTCGTGCAAGGCAACGAGACGATCAAGAACGCGACGTCGATCCTGGATTATATTTTCCGCGAGTTGGCCGTCTCTTATCTGTCGCGTCACGATCTGGCGCACGTCGATCCGCGCGAGATTGTCGGCGAGACGGGATTGGGATCGGGTGATGATGCGACCGACGCACAACTGGATCTTGATCTGCCCGAAAGCGTGCGCCGCATGGTGTCGAAGGGCTTGGTCCGCGGCGCGCCGGTCGTGCGTTTGGCGAGCCGCGGTGGCGCTCACGTCACCAGTGGCGCGCCGGTCAACGCCGACACCATGCGCACCGCGCAACAGGAAGTGACCGCCCTTTACGGCGACGCGCCGCAGACGGTCGGCAACACCGCGCTCGCGCTCGAGACCTATAGTGCTCCAGCACCCAGTCCGTCGGTAACAAGTCCGTCGGTAACAAGTCCGTCGGCGCGCATGGAAAGCGCGATTGGAAAATTGCAGCAGACCGAGCTTTATCGCAGCGCTTCGGCACCAGACGCGGTTCTGATCAAGGCCGAGTTGACCAAGCAGCGCTTAACCGAAGCCCGCCTGCGCGGCTACGAGGGCACCTCGTGCTCGGAGTGCCACAACTTCACGATGGTGCGCAACGGCACCTGTTTGAAATGCGATACCTGTGGAAGCACGAGCGGGTGTTCGTGACCCTGATCCATCAGACATGAATTATTTAGCGCGGCCGGGTGTGATCCCGGCCGTTCAATGTATGTGGATATTTGTTATGAATTTCATGCGACCAATTGATCGAGTGAATGCCGTTCGTCAGATTACGACTGAGATGGCATCTAACTTCGACTTCGATGATATCAAGCTTTTTTTTACTCGAATGGGGCGCGCCCGTCCACAGGGGAGTTACTCCCGAGCAGAGCTTGTAAGAGCTTACCTAGCCAATTGTGACGATGGAGCGGTGCTTGATGTTGGAGATCAACTTGGACTCGCGAACCAATACAAACAGGGGCACGGCGAACTCGGCGAAAGCAAGTACTGGCTACTAGACCACTTCAGGATGTTCATCAGTCATGTGCATACTGCCAAGAAATCTGCAGCAAATTTAAAATCCTCACTACAGAATTTCGGGATATCCACATTTGTGGCACACGAGGACATTTCGGTCAGCGAAGAGTGGCGCGATGAAATACTGAAGTCATTATTGTCGATGGATGGAATGATCGCGGTTCTCACTCAAGACTTTGGCGGCAGCAAATGGACCGATCAAGAAGTCGGTTTCGCCGTATGTCGAGATGTATTGGTGATCCCATTGAACAAGGGATTAATTTCATACGGTTTCATCGAGAAGTATCAGGCATTGAATACTTCGGGCATGTCCGTCGGTGAAGTTTCCGAGCAAGTTTTCAGGACAGTCTGCGCCAACGACAAGACGAAAACGAAGATGATCGAATGCCTCACCAAAACGATGTTATCGTCCCCCACCATTGAAGTGGCAAAGTTTCGGCTTGAAAAGCTTTCTACTATCGCGGACGTAAAAGGTGAGGAATGGGAGAGTATTCGTGAAAATGTCCAAGCAAACGAAACATTAAGGGCATCCGAGGAATTCATTGCTATACTGAATACTAAATTGCACTCACTTGAACTTGACCCGATCAGCGATGAGGAGCCATCACAGCCTTCTCAGGATGATGAGATCCCGTTCTAGCCGGCTTAACCCGGATCATGCAAATCGAAGAAACGTAGGTTGGGTTAGCACCGGCCGCGATGCCGAAGAGACGCAATGGTCTCATTCCGGTGCGTAACCCAACAACCTCGCGCGCGGAACGGCGTTGGCTCTCCCGTCACTGGTCTCGATTGAAGATGTCCAATGCGAACCCGCGGCCTCGTGCGCGGCCGTAACCCAACACCTCGCGCGCGGAACGGCGTTGGCTCTCCCGTCATTGGTCTCGATTGTTGGGTTACGGCGCGCCTGCGCGTTTTTTCTGGCGCTTCGGTTGCCCACACGCAACCGCGCAAGCGCACCTAACCCAACCTACGTTTTCCGTCTCGGCATGAACCAGCGTGCTAAAATCGAGCCCGAAATGACCGCGGGCAAAAGCACCGCTCTGTCCTCAATCATCCCTACCCACTTATCCCCGCGCTTAACGAGCATCGCGAACAATTCACGCCCGCATCTTTCGCAACCGCCAACCAGCGCGCATACTCCCATCACCTTTCCGCACGCAGACAAGGCTCAGGCGCGCTGAGCGTTTTAAAGAGAGCGGGAAGGGTCATGCCGGGCTGCCAGTGAGATCAGAGCACCTGGGGACTGATGCGCAAGACAAGCGTCCGGCAATCCGGCCTGCTGTAAAGCTTCGCATAAGTACTGCCGGCCGACGTGGTTCCGTTAGCGGTCATGTTGGTTCAACTCCCGCTCGAGAACATCGAGATGCGCGGGAGGAGGGTGGGGTCAACGGCTCGAAGCTTTCGACAAGAAGGCTTCAGTCCAAGAGCGGCATCGGGGGCTTTACGCCGGTGTCAGTGAGCTTGAGGTTGGCATGACATGGGGCGGCGGAGGCTGCATCCGAACTACCCTGAAAGAGATCGAGGCGCCGTCGCCCCATCCCTTGTTTTTATTTTCTTGCCGCCGGAGGGCAACCTCGCGGCGTTCATCGAAATTTGCGGCGTTGCGCCCGCGGCGCTCGGAGAGCGGAACTCTGCTGCGCTGCGGGCTGCGCGAAATGAGGCCGCGGACGGATATTCTTTCTGGAACCAAAACACGCCCACACTGTTCAAAAGGCAAGCGACCGCGCCCTGGACGATCATGGACGTGTGGTCTCGACACAATTGGTTTCATGCAAAGTTTACAGTGAGGTTGTCATGACAAAAGTAGGTATTGCACTCGCTGCCGCATTGATGCTCAGCGGCGCGTCGGGCGTTTACGCGCAAGCGGGACCGCCTGACAAGAACCCATCGCCGCAGGCCGAGGGCAGGGCCCCAGCCCCGACGGACAAGGGAGCGGCAACCGAAAGCATGAAAGGCGATGCTGCACCTTC
>JAYUCQ010000301.1:0-4153 GCA_043740265.1 Hyphomicrobium sp. | reverse complement strand
ATTTCGACGGCCAAGCCATCGAGTGACGCGGCCGATACGCCGCTCATAAGTGACAGCACAAGCGCGAGTGAAAGCGGCAAAACCGTGCGCATAAGTTTCTCCAGCAACGTCGTTGAGGTTGACCAGTCTAGACGGTCTCAGCCAGTACGGCATAGACATCGCCCGAATTTGCAGCGTGCGGCAAATTGCGGATGTGGTGCGCCATTTCAGGCGCCGTGATCCAGCGATGGAACGTCGGCGTTTGGCTTTCGCCAAGCACAACGTCAAAGCGGTAGGGGCCGAGCACCGACAGGCGGTCGAGGCACCTCAAGGCAACATCCCGGGCAATCGTCGTAAATTCGAACGACAGCGCCGGAACCGATTGCGTTAAGCCCTGAAGCACATCGTCCTCCAATCCCTCAACATCGATCTTGATGAACACGGGTGGTCCAAAGGTTGAAATCAAGCGATCGAGTGTCACAACTGGAACGCTGATGGCCTGGTCCCAGATTTGATCGTGCCAACCGTCCGCGCCAAAGGCTTCGATCATGAAAGCATCTGAAAGTGTCGAAACCGTCGGGTTGCGTGTATTGATGTGCAGCGTCGCTTCCCGGTTTTCAGCACCTACCGCAGATGGCACGAGAATAACGCCCGGATCGCGTCCATGAATGAGATGCAGCGCGCGTTGCAGTAAGGGCTGCGGCTCCAAGGCAACGACACGTGCGCCAAGGCGGCGAAACGATGAAATGCGGTCTCCCACGTGCGCGCCAATATCAAAAACGATATCGCCCGGAGCCATGAACCTCACATAGAGCCCATCCATGCGCGACTTTGGCGCGTCTGGCCCGTGATAGAGCCGGAGCGACCTGAAGACACCCTGAAGCGCTTCAGAGACCACGTCACACACCTTTCTGCGGTTGCACCGCGCGGATCTCCGGGGGCGGCGCGAAATCTTCAGGTATGCCGGCCAATCCGTAACGCTGCATAAGCCTTCCAAGTGAAGGATTGGCGGTGATCACAGTAAACGGAATAGCCAGCACATATCCAGCCGCCAGCGGCAAACTCCAGAGCAGCGTTGCCGGAGAAATACGGTAGAGCGGGCCGCAAACCGCCAACCCGAACAGCAATTGCGGCCATAGCGCTGCCACTGCGGACTGCCAGGATACGCCATCCGCGTCACGGCGCTGGCCGTTCCAAACGATCGACTTGCCGAATAGCAATCCGAGCATGAAAAGCGATGTCCGGATCGTCGAGACTGCGCCTTGGAGGAACGCAAAGATGATCTCAAGACTGGCGCTGAGACCGAAGCGGCACGCGCCGCCGAACCGTTGGATTTCGCCGGGTGTCCATACCGCATCGACGAGACCTGCAAGCTTCGGACTCAAATACATAAACAAAAATACGAGATAGAGCAGTTTGGCCGAAGCCGCCGGAAAATCGGTTTGCGAGAGCGCGTCCGACGTTGCCAGTGGCAATGCCGCGATCATGATCGTCCACGCGGGGATGCCAATGAACATCAAAATCGCCCAAAGCAACTGAAAGCGGCTAACGGGCTTCAGGCCCGGGAGATTGAGCAACTTTACGTACTGCATATTGCCCTGGCACCAGCGGACATCGCGAACAATAAATGCCAGCGCATCAGGCGGGTTGTCTTCGTATGAACCGCCCTCGACAGGCATGACGCGCACTTCATACCCGGCGCGGCGCATCAATACGGCTTCAACCTGATCGTGTGACAGCACGTGACCACCCAGCGGCGGCTTGCCAGGCAAAACAGGCAGATCGCAGTTCTCAGTGAACGGCTTGATACGCACGGCCGCGTTATGCCCCCAATAGGGTCCGCAATCTCCTACCCACCACGCTTGCCCCATCGTGTAGGCGCGCATGCCGTGACGCATGCCAAATTGAAAAATCCGCGCGAAGGCCGACAACGACGGCACGCCAACCACGAGGCTTTGCAAAATGCCGATCATCGGGTGCGCCTGCATGATGCGAACGAGGCGGCGAATGGCGTCACCTGTCATCAGGCTGTCGGCGTCGAGCGGCAGCATGAGATCGTAGTCACCGCCCCAGCGCGTACAAAAGTCCCGCACATTGCCAGCCTTAAAGCCGTTGTTCTCAAGCCGCCGCCGGTAGACGATTCGGTCGCGGTCCACATCAGCAGTTCGCCAGGCGTCAACGAGTTTTTGCTCTGCACTGGCTACGTCCGCCTGATCAGTATCGCTCAAAACGAAATAACTGAAAGCCGCGCCCTCGCCCGTGGCGTCCACGCTGGCCTTAACCGTCTGCAACCGCAGCAGCGCCCGCGACGGGTCCTCGTTGCGCACGGTCATGAGAACGGCAGTCTTAAGACATAACGGCACTGGCTTGTCTGCGGCGCTTAGAAATGGCGCGACGTCATTGAGGCCCCGCGATCCGCGATGCAATTGCCAAAGCCCAATGATAGCGTTCCAAAAGCCGAGCACGGTCCAAGGCGATCCGAACACGAAGCAAGCAAAAAGCACGCAATCAAGCAGGCTCCACCCGCCTGACGCAAGGATCGAGGCGAACCAAGCCAGCAAAAGGCCCCATGTCAGCAAGTTCAGCGTTAAGACGATGGCACGCCGCGCGTTAAGCGTGCCGTTTGCCTGAAGCCCTGCCGGTGTCGTAAGGCTGTGAGCCTCGACACGCACCCGCGAAGTCGTAATCGTTGTGTCCACGTCGGTCATAGCCTAACCAATTCACTGGGTACCTTGCTTGGCAATCCATCAAAAGCCCGTCACCAGATCTGATACCGGTACGCCTTCTGTGCGGCGCAGCCAGGGCCAAATTGTCGTCGCCCGTAGCCTTTGGTACGTCAAGCCGGGCGTCGCCGAATTGCGCAACGAACGTTTAGCTCCACCGCGCCCGGGTGAAGCCCGCGTCGCCACGCTGTTCAGCGCCATCAGCCGAGGAACCGAACGTCTCGTCGCCAATGGCGAGGTGCCCGAAGGCGAATGGACACGGATGCGCGCGCCTTTACAAGCTGGCGCCTTTCCCTACCCCGTCAAATACGGCTATTCGGCGGCTGGCATTGTGACTGCGGGCTCAGATGACCTCGCCGGGAAAACGGTCTTTTGCTTGCATCCGCACCAAGACCACTTCCAAGTCTCCGAATGCATGCTGTCCGTCGTTCCCGATCATATTCCGGCCAAGCGGGCAACGCTCGCAGCCAACATGGAAACAGCCCTCAACGCCCATTGGGACGCAGGTACCGCCCTCGGAGACCGCGTCCTCGTCGTCGGTGCTGGTGTCGTCGGTTTGCTGGTTGCGCACTTGGCTCAGCGCATCGCCCGTGCCAGCGTGACAATCACCGATATTGACGTGGGCAAAGCTGCCACCGCCAACGCGCTCGGCCTTACATTCACCGCGCCAGGAGACGTACCCAGGGACAACCGCATTGTCTTTCACACCTCTGCGAGCGATGCCGGCCTCGAAACCGCAATCGAAGCCGCGTCGTTCGAGGGCCGCATTGTTGAATTGAGCTGGTATGGGTCGCGGCCGGCAACCATTCGACTTGGTGGCGCGTTTCACAGCCGCCGTTTGCAAATTGTTTCGTCTCAGGTTGGCCATGTGGCACCAAGCCAACGTGCCACCGTCTCACACACGCAACGACTTGCCAAAGCCGTGTCGATGCTCGACGATGCCCGATTGGACGCGCTGGTCTCAGACGAAATATCTTTTGAAGATGTGCCGGAAAAGTTGCCGCAAATCTTTGCCGGAAATCAGTCTACCCCCTGCACGGTCATCCGCTATACGCAGAGTTAGGATTTAGCCGCACCATGTACTCCGTCGAAGTCCGTGACCGCATCATGATCGCCCATTCTCTGCCCGATGCATTTTTCGGCCCCGCAAAAAATATGCATGGCGCAACGTTTGTCGTCGATGTTGCGTTCTTTCGCGAACAGCTGACACAGCACAATGTTGTCGTCGATATCGGCGCGGCTCTCGCCGTTCTCAGTGCAACGCTAAAGCCGCTCAACTATCAAAACCTCGATGCTTTGCCCCAATTCAAAGGCATCCTGACGACAACGGAATTCCTCTGCCAGTATATCTTCGACGCCATGTCCAAGGCGGCCTTGGCGGGCGCCCTAGGCGAAGACGGCCGTACCCTCTCGCGCATCCGCGTCATGCTGTCTGAAACGGATCTGGCGCG
>JAYUCQ010000300.1:0-10077 GCA_043740265.1 Hyphomicrobium sp. | reverse complement strand
CGCCAGAGCATGAGAACACATTCTTCCGCGATACCATCGGCTATTCGATCGGCACCCTTGGTATCCATCGTTTAGGCTTGTTCCTAGCCTTGGCCGCTGTCTTTTTCAGTGCGGTTTGCATTGTGATCAGTGGTCCGCTGTGGCTCGAAGGCAATCCTTGGTCGGACTGGTGGAATTGGTGGCTCAATGCTCGCATTTGGGCAAAGTGAGGAAACAACCATGGCTCAATATCAAAACATCTTCACTCAAGTTCAAGTTCGCGGCCCGGTCGAGATGGGTCTCCATCTCGAGGGCGGCGGCGAAGCCGAGCGGCGCGGAATTCCATCCTTTTCCCACTTAGCGGGAAAAATTGGTGACGCGCAAATCGGCCCGATTTATCTGGGTACGCTCGGGTTCATGTCGATCGTATGCTTTGTGATCGCGTTCGAGATCATCGGCCTCAACATGTTCGCTTCGGTGAATTGGGACCCGGTGCAATTCGTCCGCAAGCTGGCATATCTTTCGCTCGAACCGCCGGCAGCGAAGTACGGCCTTACAATTCCACCATTGAAAGAAGGTGGGTGGTGGCTGATGGCTGGGTTCTTCTTGACGACGTCAATCCTTTTGTGGTGGGCGCGGATGTATCGCCGGGCCCGCGCACTCAACATGGGGACGCACGTCGCCTGGGCCTTTGCATCAGCCATTTGGCTGTTCCTGGTGCTCGGATTTATTCGTCCATTGCTCATGGGACACTGGAGCGAAGCCGTGCCGTTCGGAATTTTCCCGCACTTGGATTGGACAAATAACTTCTCACTGAACTACGGAAACTTGTTCTACAATCCGTTCCATATGCTCTCGATTGCATTCCTCTACGGTTCTGCCCTTTTGTTTGCCATGCATGCCGGGACCATTCTCGCCGTGACTCGATATGGTGGCGAGCGTGAGATCGAGCAGATCACGGATCGCGGAACAGCATCGGAACGTGCGGCCTTGTTCTGGCGCTGGACCATGGGCTTCAACGCATCGATGGAATCTATCCATCGCTGGGCGTGGTGGTTCGCATTCCTTTGCCCCTTGGTGGGCGGGATCGGCATTCTGCTAACTGGGACAGCGGTGGACAATTGGTATGACTGGGGTGAAAAGCACGGTCTTGCTCCGGCGAATTATCCTTAAGCGAAAATCAGGGTTCCGGGATCATCTTTCCGGAACCCAAATTTTTGACTGGTGAGAACTGGGTTAGGTCAATGCCGTTGGTGGTTACCCGCCGCCGGTGGCTTGTGTTGAAGCGGACGTCCGTTAGCGAGACGGTGCGGCGTTGATTGCGGTGTCATCGCCTCTCTGATAACGACGCCGCGCCCAAGCCATTGGCCGGGCTGCCATCCGCATAGCTTGACCGGTAGCTGCGCCGATCTCGATCACCAATCCCTGCGCATACGAGTGACCATATCTGCGAACCAGGGCCGCTGACGATGAGTTTGACGAAAGATGACTTGGACGCAGCAATTGAGAATTGCGCCCGCGAGCCGATCCATGTTCCGTCCTTGGTCCAGCCTCACGGATATCTTTTTGCTTGTGATGCCGATGGTTGGATTGTCACGCACGTCTCATCCAACGTGGCGAACCTGACAGGCAAGGCGATCAAGCCGCTTTTTGGCACTAGCCTTCCGGCCATTTTGGGCGAGCCTGCTGTTGATGCTTTAGCGCAATCGGTGCAGGCGGCGGGCGGCGATACATGCCTGCCGGGACGCGTATTCGCGACGCGCATCAAGGGGCAAAAAGGTCTATTCGACGCTAGCGTTCACGTCTTCAATGGGCGGCGGATTGTCGAGATCGAACCTGTGCGGGAAGGCCGGATAACTCAACCGCTCGATCTTGTGCGGACTATCCTCGCCAAGTTGCAGCAGGCCCGAACTCTCGGCGAACTTTGCGAGCACACCGTACATCGCATCAAGGACCTGATCGGATACGACCGTGTGATGATCTACCGCTTTCTCGGCGATGGCAGCGGCCAAGTCATCGCCGAGGCGCGCGAAGACGACATCGAACCCTTTATGAATCTACGCTACCCGGCGTCCGATATTCCTCAGCAAGCCCGTGAACTTTATAAAAAGAATTGGGTGCGCGTCGTTGGCAACGTGCACGCCCCCTCATGTGCGGTCGTGGCCGGTCCGGACGCGGGCTCCCGGCCCGTTGATCTCAGTTTTTCTGCGTTGCGCAGTGTCTCTCCGGTGCACATCGAGTATTTAAAAAACATGCGCGTCGGCGCGTCTATGTCGATATCGATCATCGCCGGCGGTGAACTTTGGGGCCTCATCGCCTGCCATCACCGGACCGCCAATCTGGTCGCCGCCAACGTGCGGGCTGCCGCTGAACTTCTGGGACAAGTTTTTTCGCTGCAGATCCAAACCGTCGAAGGCATCGAGGCCTATGTCACGATGCGGGCGGCACGCGCACTTCTTGATCGTGTGGTTGCCGAGTTTCCGGTCGAGGGCGACCTCATGGAAAATCTGTCGAGCCGTTTAGAGCAGTTAGCGTCGTTCATTCATTCAGATGGCATAGGTGTTTGGCTCAACCGGGATTGGCGCGGAATAGGTGAAACGCCTAGCATCGCGGAAATACCGGGCCTCGCGGCATTCGTCGACAGGCAAAGAAAAGATGAGACGTTCGCAACGCATCAGCTCGGCGCCGACTATGCCGCGTCGTACAAGTGGGGCGTGAATATCTCCGGCCTTATGGCTATTCCCTTGTCTCATACGAGCGGCAATTTCCTATTCTTTTTTCGAAAAGAAGTTTCGCAGGTTGTCGATTGGGGTGGCAATCCTGAAAAGCAGGCAATACCCGCGGCGTCTGGCAAACTTTCGCCGCGCAACAGTTTTGCACTTTGGAAGCAGGAGGTTAGGGGGCAGTCGCTGCCATGGACTTCACGGGAGCGGCTGATTGCGGATACGCTCCGGGTCTATTTGCTCGACATCATCGTTCGCTTTCGCGATGTCATTATGGAAGAGCGCCGCCAAGCCGAGTTACGGGTCCGTCTGCAGGCGAGTGAACTCAATCATAGGGTTAAAGGGACGCTCGAATTAATCCAGTCGCTCGTTACGCGCGGCAGTGAAGACGCGCCTTCCGTTCAGGCATTCGTTATGGCTCTGCACAGCCGCTTGCAGTCGATTGCGCTGGCGCATGATGCCATTTCGATGACCAACGGGTCGGAGGTTCGCCATCTGTTTGAGACGGCTTTTTCGGCTCAGTTACCGTCTGCTGCTCAACTCGTTTTGGAAGGTCCCGAAATAAGGCTCGATGCTAAGGCCTACACCGTTCTGGCGCTGTGCGTGCATGAGCTGGTCACCAACGCCGTAAAACACGGCGCGCTGAGTACGCACGACGGGCACCTTTCTGTGCGCTGGATTGCGGATGCAAATGGCCGTTTGCTTTTGCATTGGGAGGAGGCGAGTGTGCCTGCTCCGGTTATCTCAGAAAAATCAGCCGTTGGTCTCAACATAATAAAGCGTAGCATCCCACATTCTCTCGGCGGTGAGGCGGACGTCCGTTTTGATAGGACCGGCCTCAAGGCCCGGTTCGTGATCCCGGCGCGCTTTGTAGCAACAACATCGCCCCGTGCCGTCAAATCGCACTCGAACCTGGTCCGCACCACTCTGCATCGTCCGCTCGATGGCTTTGCATTGCTCGTCGTCGAAGATCAGATGTTGACGGCGACCGAACTTGAAGAGACCTTGTTTGAACGCGGCGCGTGCTCGGTTGAGCTGGCAGGGACAGTCGAGAAGGCGCTCGATTGCCTTGATCGCAAGCCACCGGATGCGGCAATCCTCGACGTCGATTTGGGCGATGACACGTCGTTCCAGATTGCTGACGAACTCAGCCAGCGGTCGATACCATTCGTATTCGCGGCCAGCGATGCCGAACGGGCGTTGATACCGGCAAAGTTTCAGGAGATTGCAATTGTCTCCAAGCCGTATTCGCCTGATCAGGTCTCGGATCTTTTGAAAGAAGCATTGATGCCGCACTTGATCAGGGCGGTGCTCACTAAACTCTTTTAGAACGCGCCTCGTAACACTTCGAGCCTGTGCAATCGCGACATGACGACGTAACAAAAACAAGTGGCAACTTCGATGTTGACGGTTTTGCACTAACGCTGGACACTTACGCATGAGGCTGGCCGGTTGAACTTACAAAAGACGATTGTGCTGAAAGGTCGTGATGCTCACCAAGCCAATGGATAGCCGTCCGCACGCGGTGGTCATCGGTGCAGGATTTGGCGGGCTGGCGGCTGCGGTTCGCTTAGGTGCCCGCGGCTACCGCGTCACTGTCGCCGATAAACTCGATGCGCCTGGCGGCCGGGCTTATGTCTTCCGTCAAGACGGCTTCACGTTTGACGCCGGCCCAACCATCATCACAGCGCCCTATGTGTTCGAAGAGCTGTGGTCGCTGTGCGGCCGCAAAATGTCAGATGACGTCGATCTCCGGTCTATCGACCCGTTTTACAAAATACGATTTCATGACGGTGATGTTTTTAGCTACACCGCTGATCACGATACCATGCGCGCCGAAGTGCGCCGCATCTGCCCGTCAGATGTCGCAGGCTATGACCGCTATCTAGAAGCCAGTGGCGAAATTTTCCGTGTCGCATTTGCAGGTCTTGCGGATCAACCTTTTCATACCGTCGGAAAACTTGTCACCTCGGTGCCGGATTTGGTCCGGCTTGGCGGATACCGTTCGGTATATTCGAAAGTCTGTGACTACTTCTCCAACGAGAAGCTCCGGCTCGCGTTCAGCTTTCATCCGCTTCTGATCGGCGGCAATCCGTTCACCACGACATCTTACTATTGCTTGATCGCGCATCTTGAGCGGACCTACGGCGTCCACTTTGCGATTGGCGGCACCGGCGCGCTGGTGCGTGGCATTGTCAGCCTTATCGAAGGCCAGGGCGGCACGCTCCGCACCTCGGCGGAGGTGGACGAGATCACGGTCAGTCAAGGCCGGGCGACGGGTGTCCGCCTCAAATCCGGTGAGCACATCGCCGCCGATGTGGTGGTCTCGAACGCGGATGTGGCATGGACCTATAGCCGTCTCCTGTCGAAGCAGAAGCGGCGGCGGTGGAGCGATCGCAAACTTGCCCGGTCGCGGTATTCGATGAGCCTGTTTGTCTGGTATTTCGGAACCAACCGCCGGTTTGAAGAGGTCTATCATCATACCATGGTGCTCGGACCGCGATACCGCGAACTCTTGGAAGATATCTTCAAGCACAAGCGGCTGGCCGATGATTTCAGCCTTTATTTGCACCGGCCGACGGCCAATGATCCGTCCCTTGCGCCGCCCGGGTGCGATGGCTTTTACGTGCTCGCACCTGTGCCGCATCTGGGCAGCGGCACGAATTGGATGGATCGGGCGGAGAGCTACAGACGCCAAATCCAACAGCGCTTGGAAGACACCGTGCTGCCCGGCCTCGGGCCAACAATCATCACGTCGCGCATCATGACGCCGCAAGATTTTCAAGACCGCTTGCTCTCGGTCAACGGAGCCGCGTTTTCATTTGAACCGCAACTTTTTCAGAGCGCTTGGTTCCGTCCGCACAACAAGAGCGAAGAGGTGGCAGGTCTCTATCTTGTCGGGGCTGGCACGCATCCGGGTGCGGGGCTGCCGGGTGTCGTCTCGTCGGCGAAGGTGCTGGATCAAATTGTGCCGCACGCGTCGGCCGTCGCCCGGTAAGAAATTCTGCGGCGCCGTCCTGCAACGTGCGTGCTAAGGCGCGAACGAAATGCTGCGGCGTTTGCCGCCGCGAGCCGCCGCGAGATCGTTCAGCAGCCGCGCTGCCGCCAGCCGTCCTGACATCGCCGCCATCGGCACACCTGGCCCCGGATGAACTGAACCGCCTGCGAGATACAACCCTGGCAGTCGGCTCGCAGCACCCGGGCGCTTGAACGATGCGAACGCGCCGTGGTTGGCCCGCCCGTACAGCGCGCCGCCAGTGGCTGGAAACAAGCGATGAAATCCGGTCGGCGTAGTTGCCTCTGAATTTCCGTCCGTGCGCTTGATCGTCAAGCCGCAACGCGCCAACAGCCCAAAAGTCCGGCCGGCGTAATCTTCCGCATTGAACGCGCGAACGTCACCGTCTGCGGGCGCGTTGATCAATACCAGCAAGCGTTCCGGCGATCCGGGTTTGGGAAGAACGTCCGTTCCGCGATCCTGCGCACACACATAAACCGTCGGGCAGTCAACGATATCGCGCTTTCGGAACACGGCTTCGAATTCCGCTGGATAGTCTTCAGCAAAGAAGACGTTGTGGTGCGCAAGCGGAAAGCCGGTCGTCTCGGCGTTGATGCACCAAGTGATAGCCGATAGTGAGCGGTCTGCACGGCCAACAGCTTCTGCCGCGCGGGCCGGGCCGCCGCCAAGCAAGCGAGCCTCCAACGCGGAAATGTCGCCGTTATAGACGATGGCATCGGCTTCGATGACCTCACCGCTTGTTAGTGTCACCCCGCTGACGCGGCCGCGTTCAGTTTTGATTTCGGCAACACGGGTATCAAACCTGTAGCGGGCGCCTTTTTCCTCGCCGAGCTTGCACAAAGCTTCAGCGACTTTCGCCATGCCGCCTTTGACCAGCCAAACGCCGTCCTGCTCGACGTGCGCCACCAACATCATCGTTGCAGGTGCGAGCAGGGGCGAGGAGCCGACATAGGTGGCGTAACGGCCAAACAACTGGCGCAAGCGGGGATCGGTAAAATGCTCAGCCAGCGCCGGCCAAAGCGTGTTCATCGGTGATATGGCCAGCAGCCGGTTCAACTGGCCAAAGCCAATGCGAAGGGTCAAATCTAAAACCGAGGGCCTCTCGGCTCCAATAAAAGTCCCGGCGAGTGTCTGGTACATGCCCGCGCTCCGGACACAAAAATCGCGGTAACCCTTGGCGTCACGGGCTCCTGAAAATTGACCGATCGCATCAGCGGACCGCTCGATATCGGCAAACAAATCGAGTGTGCCGCCGGCCCTCCAGGCGTGACGGGCCAGCAAATCAGCGGCGTGGAGATCGAGATAGTCTTCCAGCCGCGCACCGGCATCGGCGAACAACGATTGGAAGATCCAGCGCATCGTGAATACCGTCGGACCAGCGTCGATACCGGCCCCCGCAACATGCACTTGACGCATTTTTCCGCCCGGCACTGAAGCAGTTTCCAGAACGGTCACGTCCGCGCCCCGGCGCGCCAGATCGACCGCTGCGGTCAACCCACCAACGCCCGCACCGATGACGACGACGCGGTCACTCATGCTCCACCCATCATGACGTCACAGCTGCGCGCTGCCGGGGTGCGCCAAAGCGGCGATACACGTGCCGCCACTGATAGAGGATGATCGTCAATCCTGTGACCAAAGGAACGGCCCAGAGCACAGGGCTCAAAGCCAATTCGGGCATGATCCGCACGGCGCCGAAAGCGAAGAACGCGGTGTAGACCGAGATGCCGGCGCCGACGAGGGCTTTGATGTGTTCGTATTGCCAATCCATCCGCCCGGGATTGGGTTTGTAGAGAAAGTACATATTGGTTGCGACGGTCGCGAAGCCGATAGTCGAAATCCCCATCATCAGCGGCTGACCGATATGCCAGCCCTGCCAGGCACAATTGATTGCAACGACGGCCAGCAATCCTTGCAACGCCAAATTGCGCCATTCGCGGTTCAGATCGCGGTCGCGCTTATTGAGGACGCATAGCCAGCCGTACCAGGCGAGATTGATCGTGAGGATCGCCAGATACTGCATCATCCAGCCGAAAATTCCGCGGACTAGCACGATATCTGGAATTTTAGGATGCGTTTCTGCCGGAGCAAGAAGGGTGCAGGTACTGATGCCTATCGCAAGTGTGCCGGTGATGAGCATGCACCAGGTAAAAATGCGGCCCCACTTTTGATGATTGAGGCCGCCCTTCTTAGAAATCACCGGAACCCAGAACGTCGTCAGGCCGATAGAGCCGACGATGATGTGGCAGATGACGAGTGCGTGGAACAGACCAACCATATGCGAAACCCCGACTTGAGACGCCGATCCTGCACTGTCTTTCTAGATCTGTGCAAGGTGAAACGCGGGCTGAATTTATTAATGCGCATCGGCATTGAAATCGGTCTTGAACAGACGCTTCCGGCATGCTCGACATGGCTGGCGCTCGCCGCATACCGTCCCAGCATACCGTCTCAGGAAATTACGTGTACACGCCGCCAAGACCAAACCCGCTTTGGGCTGTTGCCGGGCTGATGCGAACAGCGTTGGGCGGCGAAGGCAATCTGTTGAGCCTGCTGCCCGCCGCCGCCTACAAAATGCCGGTGGGGAAGCTCGGCTGGTCGCGGCGCACGATTTTGATCGTCAACGCGCCAGATCTTTTGCGCGGCATCCTCACCGACCCGAGCGACATCTATCCGAAGAATGATCTGATGGTCGGAGCCTTGGCACCGCTTGTTGGGGACTCGATGTTTGTCTCCAGCGGCGAGACGTGGCGGCGGCAGCGGCGCATGATCGACCCGGCCTTTTCGGCCATGCGCCTGACCCGGGCTTTTGTTTCGATGACGGGCGCCGTTGATGACTATGAAGCGCATCTCGATGACGTTGCGGGCCGCGGAGAGACATTCTCACTCGACCTCGCCATGAGCCACCTGACGGCCGACATTATTTGCCGGACCGTCTTTTCGACATCACTGCAGTCCAAAACTGCGCGTGAGGTCTTTGACGCGTTCACCGTTTTCGAACGCAGTGTCGCCAACGTCGAACTGAAGCGGTTGATTTTTGACCCGCCCTGGTCGGATATCCCTCAACACGTAACGGTGCTGGCGGCCTGCGAACGCATTCGCGAGCACTTGGGTCAGCTTGTCGATAAGCATCTGACGCCGGACGGAGCCAGCTTCAACGATATCGCCGCCGCCATCGTCGCTGCCAGGGACCTCGAGACCGGCCAAGGCTTCACGCGCAAGGAACTGATTGATCAGTTAGGCGTATTTTTCCTGGCCGGGCACGAGACAACGGCCAGCGCGCTGACATGGGCATTTTTCATTCTTTCGCAACAGCCAGACGTCGTTTCGCGCATTCGTCGCGAGGTCGATGCCGTGTGTGGTCCGGGCCCCGTCGAATTTGAACACGTAAAGCGGCTGACCTTCACGCGCAATGTCTTCCGCGAAACGCTGCGGCTCTACCCGCCGATCACGTTCATTCCGCGCGTTGCCGCTGAAGCCACCCAGATTGGAAAATACCGCGTCAAGCGCGGCGCTATGATCATGATCGCGCCGTGGACCATTCACCGCCACGCATCGCACTGGAAAAATCCGCACGCCTTCGACCCCGATCGTTTCAGCCCAGAGCGGGAGAGCGAGCTTGTCGCGGGCACGTATTTGCCGTTTGGCTGGGGGCCGCGTGTTTGTGTCGGTGCGTCATTCGCGACGACCGAAAGCGCACTCATTTTAGCGCGGCTGGCGCGGCGCTATAATTTCGTCAGCGATCACCCCGAGCGCGTCCGCCCCGTCGCGCGGCTGACGACGCGGCCGGCGGAGCAGATCATGTGCCGGGTTCAACGCGTCTAAGCGGCGGGTGTCCATTCAATATCGCGCGTTGACGCTTCGCCGAAGCTCAAGCCTTTGAAAATCGACAGTGCCAGAATTTTGTAAGACGTCATTGGCATCAGCGCAAAGGGCAGCGGATCATTCGCTTGCCAGATCACATCCCTGGAGCCAAACAGATACTTGAGATTGTTGTTGCGCAATTCGGGCGTGAATACGGATTTCTGTGTTTCTGTCAGGCACGGATAGAACTGCTGCAGCAGCGTTTCAGATTTGAAGCGAATGGGTTCAGTGCTTTCCGGATTTGCGATGGCGCGCGCCAAGTCGTCCGGGTGGATATAGTGGACGCCGCTGGTCGCGCGCGGATTGCACTCGATGCCGTAAATGGTGCCGTCTCCGGCCTGAACGAAATCAAATGAGATGAAGCCGCTGTGGTTGGCCTTGGCAACAAATGTATCGATCCAGGCGTTGACCGCCGGCGCGTCTTTCACCCGCTCGAACGCGACTGAGACCGTGCCCGACATCACGGTGCCTGTGTAAATCGACGTGACGAGCGCG
>JAYUCQ010000299.1:0-4170 GCA_043740265.1 Hyphomicrobium sp. | reverse complement strand
AACTGCTGGATTTAGGATGGTTTACGATGCCTAAGGTTCGCGGCCTCGACCTGCCGTACATTACCCGGTTAATCGTCGATGATGTCGCAAGCTGGCTGCAAAACGAGCCGCCGGTTCCGCAACCGTACATACCGTTCTATTTTCAGGCCGTTGAGGGCTATCGCCGCACGCTTTTTGACGCCTCGGGGCCGTTTCTCGCGCCTTGACAGCTGAACTTTGATGGGTATGGTGCGCGCTCATTCCCAAAAACCGCCGCACCGGTCAACTGAGGCCTATTCGCTATGGCAAAGCCTGTCACACAAAAGATCAAGCTCCTGTCATCTGCAGGCACAGGCTTCTTCTACGTCACCAAAAAGAACCCGCGCACGTCGACGGAAAAGCTGGTGTTCAAGAAGTATGACCCGGTCGTGCGCAAGCACGTCGAGTTCAAGGAAACAAAAATCAAGTAAGGGCTGAAACTTTACAGCGCTTGTGACGTTTATTATCAGCTTTGTTTTTAATGGACCCCGACGCCTTAACCCCTGCAGCTGCAGTAAACTGCAGTCTCGCGGGATGGAAGACTTGGTTTTAAGGAAGACCAGGGTCCGAAACGCCTCGGCAGCGGGGTAAATCGTTCCGAGATAATCTCAAGACCCTGGTCATAACCGGGTGAGTTTCAAAGAGGGCGTTGTCCCTCACCCAGCTTCTCAGATCGATCCCCTGCAGCCTTTCGAGGAGGCCACTCTTCAAGCCACTTGGATCGATCAATACCCACTCTATCAGGTTATGCGGCGGGCCCAATAGTGCGGGATTCGATTAACGTGCTGCGCCATCGGGCCGGAACTTAAAAACACCGGCCGCGATTGAAGTCATGTGCAGGGTTGAATTTATCCCCGTTCAATATCTTGAATTGGTGCCAGAACCTTAATGGTTTTGCAAGAACTGCTTTGCAGTGGCGATTTAGACACGATTCGTTATCTGAAAGATGCGCACAAGCGAGTTAATCGCTGTTTTATAATCGGAATCTGAAATGCACGCGGAGGCTGTATCAGCGCCGCCTCTGCTATCTCTATTGCCACACTGTTCGATATAACGAGTGGCGTATCAAGCGGCATCGGCTGAGACGCGGTTGCGGCCGCGTTTTTTAGCAGCGTAGAGCGCCAGATCGGCGCGCTTGAAGACCGTTTCGGGCGTGTCTTCAGCGCGTTCCAGCGTGCTGATACCAACGCTGGCGGTGACGCGGATTGTGCGATCGCCGGTAATCGAAAAGTTGTCGGCCGCGACGCAGGCGCGCAGCCGCTCGCCGACCTGATAGGCGCGCGCAATATCGGTATCCGGCATGATGATGACGAATTCTTCGCCGCCCAGCCGGCACGCGAGATCGATGCCGCGCGTGTTGCGCTTCAGGCGGACCGAGAATTCCTTGAGAACGATATCGCCGACGTCATGGCCGTAGGTATCGTTGACGTGTTTAAAATGATCGATGTCGGCGACCAGCATCGACAGCTTGCGACCGGAGCTGAGCGAGTCCGCCACCAGAGTCTTCAGGTGGCTCTCCATGTAACGGCGGTTGTGCAGGCTGGTCAGCGCGTCGGTGATCGACATCTCGACGCTTTCAGCGAGGCGATGGCGCAGGAAGTCGGAATGGCGCTTGCGCTTGATCTGCGTTTTAACGCGCGCCAGAAGTTCATGCCGGTCGATGGGGCGCATCAGGTAGTCGTTGACGCCCATGTCGAG
The DNA here is from genome assembly GCA_043740265.1 of Hyphomicrobium sp. Lineage (GTDB taxonomy): Bacteria > Pseudomonadota > Alphaproteobacteria > Rhizobiales > Hyphomicrobiaceae > Hyphomicrobium_B. Next base: position 2,454 of record JAYUCQ010000299.1, on the reverse strand, counting down.
GCCACGCAGCAGGCGGGCTTCGTCACCGGGTTCGACCAGGATGATGATCGGCAGATGCCGTGTCCGCTCGAGCGAACGGACCTGCGAGCAAAGCCGCAAGCCGTCGGCATTTTGCAGCGACAGACTGACAACAAGCAGATCGAAGTTGCTTTCCGCTAGCTTCATCAGTGCCGCAGTCGGGTCGCGTTCGGCGAAGGCGTCGTTGGTCTTTGACAGAACTTCAAGCAGCCGAGATGCGGAGCGCGGGTGATCATCGACGACGAGAACGCGGCCGGAACGGCCTGACAGGGCCTTGGCAAAAGCGCCATCGTCGGGAATGCCCATTTCCTTGCCGGTCGAGGCCCGCATAATCATTTCGTCGTTGAGCATTTTCAGGCGCGCAAGGTTCTTGACGCGGGTGACAAGCGCTATGTCGTCGACGGGCTTGGTCAGGAAATCATCGGCGCCGTTCTCGAGACCCTGGATCTTGTCGGACGCTTGGTCGAGGGCCGTTACCATCACCACCGGAATGTGATGTGTTGCAACGTTCGACTTGATGCGGCGGCAGGCTTCAAAGCCGTCCATGCCGGGCATCATGACATCGAGCAGCACGACATCGACGCGTTCGCGGGCAAGAACGTCCAGCGCCTCTTGACCACTATGGGCTGAGAGCACTTCAAAATACTCAGCCTGCAGCCGCGCTTCGAGCAGCTTCACATTGGCGAGGATGTCATCGACGACGAGAACGCGGGCGGTCATGGGCTACGGGGTCTTAAGTTAGGTGGACTTAGATTTGGCGGGGCTGCGAAGAAACGGCGGGCGATCAGTTTTGCCTTGGGCCTAGGGTGCGGAGCGGCCAAGGGGTTGTGTTTGATTCTGGCTTGGGCCAATGAACCGGCGGACGGTTTCGAGAAACGTCATCACCGAAATCGGTTTGGAAATGTAGGCTTCGCAGCCGCCGGAACGGATCCGCTCTTCATCGCCCTTCATGGCAAAGGCAGTGACAGCGACGATTGGGATATGACGCAGGCTCTCGTCATCCTTCAGCCACTTGGTCACTTCCAGGCCTGAGACTTCCGGCAACTGGATATCCATGAGGATGAGATCAGGGCGATGCTTTTTTGCCAGCTCAAGCGCGTCGAAACCATTCCGGGTTTGGATCGTGCGATAGCCGTGAGCTGCGAGGAGATCGTGGAAGAGCTTCATATTGAGCTCGTTATCTTCAACGATCAGAACCGACCGCTGGCCCGGACGCGGCTCGGCGCTGCGGCGGTCGACGGTCGTACTGGTTTCCTGATAGGTCATGTGGCCCGATAGTCAGTTGGATGGCGACCGATTGCCCTCGCAGGCAAGGTTGTGCACCGATTCTCGGCGGAAGCCGTGCCACAGTGTGCCGTGGAAGGCGTAACCAACAGTTAAAGTCCCGGCAATTTGGAGCCAGAAAGCGATGTTGAAACCGCCTTCCCCGCCCGGCAGCCTGGCGAAAGGTCCACGAGGACCGGTGACGGCCCAGGAAATGGCCCAGGAAATGGCAAGGCCCAACGCTGCGCACAAGACTGGCCCTCACAAAACTGGGATGACGCGCGAAAAGGCCGAGGCGCTTGCGTTGCAGGGGCTGACATTCTTAGCGGGTGACGCGGACCGCTTGACCCGGTTTTTGACGTCAACGGGGATCGATCCAGGCGACCTCAGAGACTGGGATGCGAACCCCGGCGTTCAAGGCGCGGTGCTTGATCATCTGCTGAGCGATGAAAGCCTGCTGCTGGTGTTTGCGGCCGAGGCGGGCGTCGGGCCGGAAGAAGTTTGGCCGGCGCAGGCGGTATTGGCGGGCGGGTGATTCTACAGAAGCTGACGATGCGAGGATCGTCATCGTGTCTCACGCGCCAAGCCATCAATGATGTTGTCGCGTGCATCGACGTGCTTGCTTGAAGTTTTGCGATAGCGCGATGCACTGATTGCAAACAACGTTGTCTATCGCCGAACGAAAGAGGGTCGCACCACAGGGGGATTGACCGCGGCTGCGAAGGCGGCCATCCTCATCTAGTCAGCAATGGACTGCGGAAGAGTTCGGATGATCCTTACGGATGTCCGGCGCCGAAGGAGCAACCGCCCCGGAAACTCTCAGGCAAATGGACCGCAATCCGATGACGCTCTGGAAAGTGGTGACACGACATTCGTGATCACCCACCGAAGATGACAAGGTCCTTGATGCCGGTCTCGCTGGCAAACAAGGCACCTAATCTTTCAGGTCTCGCGACAGAGGGGGCTCATGCCGGTGCACATGTTGTGCACAGGAGAGCTATGGAGCCCCCCGTTGAGCGATATTTCGCACGCTATTCCAAATCCTGTTTCCAGTCTCGGGCGTACAGCGCTCTACGATCTCCACGTCTCGCGAGGGGCGCGCATGGTGCCGTTCGCTGGCTACGACATGCCAGTGCAGTATGCGGCGGGTGTTCTGAAAGAGCATCTGCACAC
>JAYUCQ010000298.1:0-4173 GCA_043740265.1 Hyphomicrobium sp. | reverse complement strand
GGAGACGCAGGGATTCGAACCCTGGATACGCTTTAAGGCGTATGACGATTTAGCAAACCGTTGCCTTCAGCCACTCGGCCACGTCTCCGCAAATCAATGAGCTGCCACCCTATAGAGGGGCCGCTAACGCATTGCAAGAACAGGGCTCCAATCGCGCGTTTCGGCCGCGCACAGCCTCGACCAAAGCCGCAATTGTTTGCTATACTTGAGCTTCTGGCGCCAGTGGGGCGTTTATTGGCAGTTGGAACAGTGAAATGCGTGCTCGAACGCCCGTCATCACAGCAGTACTCGCCGGCGCGGCTGGATTGCTGACCTGCGGAGCCAGCGGTATTTCCGCCGCAGAGTTTTGCGTCACCTGCGAAGGTCCAGAAGCGCACTACGCGTGTACGTTTGACGGCACGTCCGCAGGCCCAGGAGATGCTGGCCTCAAGCTCTACTGCATCACCGAATTGGCGAAGAGCGGCAAGCATGCGTCGTGCTCCGTTGACCGCACCGCAGCCAAGCCTTGCGCGGGCGATGTTAAAGTGCTGGCCATGCCCGAAGGCTTTGCGCCACCGCCGCAAACCGCCAACAGCCCGGACTCGAAAACGCCCGCGACGGATACGGCTGCACCATTGCCGCAACCTGCCCCCAAGGCTGGGCCAGAGACCGCAAAAGCTCTGCCGGAGACGCCGCCGAAGACCGTGCAAGAAATGGTGGAAAAGGGAACGGCCGGTGCCAGCAAGACGCTCGAGAAAGGCGGCGACACCGTCGTTGAAACCGCAAAGACGACAGGCGGCGCTATTGATAAAGCCAGCAAGGCCGTAGGTGACACCGTCGTTGAAACCGCAAAATCGACAGGTGGCGTTATCGATAAAGCCGGTAAAGCGGTGAGCGACGGCGCCAAAAAAACCTGGACGTGCATCACGTCGTTCTTCGGCGACTGCTAGCCGCTAGAGTGCTTCCGGAAAAGTGGGAACCGGTTTTCCGAAAAGAAGCACGACAAAGCAGAGAGCTAGGGGCTGTCCGTGATTCGACTAAAACCTGACAGACCCGAGCGGCCGCCGGCAGGAAATTCAAACGGATCGGCTTAGTGCAGAGACTTCATCCACTCGCGCGCCATTTTCTGGGCCCGGGCAATGTCGGCTTTGCTCAATTCGCTGGAGAGCTCGTTACGATAACGCTTGGCTTCATCGTTGCCGCGGATGGCGGCCAGATTAAACCACTTATGGGCTTCGACCAGATCGACTTTGCCATCGCGGCCGGTGCAATAGATCAAACCCAACTCGAATAGTGCGTCGGGCTGTCCGCCCTGCGCCGCGTATTCGATGGTATCACGCGAGGAGAAATCCTGCCGCGCCATAGACGTACTCCGTTACTCTTTCATCCATCCACACAGGTGGCTTTGCGCCAATCATCCATGCAAGAGGGCTGGCCGGACTGCGGCCTCGCTTGACGTCAACACTGTCAGGGGCAGGATGAAAACTCGTAAACTGCAATGAGAATTGTTCCTAATGGCACGGCAATACCTGTTGATTTTGCGCGGCTTTTTGATCCCGATTGAGACGATTTTACCGCTTCTGGGCAGGCCGCAACGGGCTGTTAACGGGGTTTGAAACCAAAAGCTTACCATACCTGCAGAACGCCGATCTGGACTGCTAACAGTGCGCTGAACGCGTCGTTCAGCTTGGGTTCAGGCCGCGACCACTAGTGTGCCGTTCGTTGGCCGGATTGCAGCGCGGAATTGAACACGCTGCAGCCCAACCAACGGCACCGGGGAACCGGTTGAACCAGGGGCACGAAACCATGCAACGGACTTGTCTCGTCATTGGTCTAGCAGTTGCTTCGAGTTTTATTGCACAGGGCTGCGCCAGAACCTCAGCGCCTTCACCGTTTCGTCTCGGCATGCCGATTGTTGCTGATGCGGCTTTAGCAAACGAGGAAACAAATTCACTGCCGCCAAACTCTCAGTCGGACACTCGCCCAGAGTTGCGCCATATCGCTTCAAACAAAGTATTGGGGGCAATGGCATTTCAGAAAACCACAGGCCGCGCCGTTGACCCCGACCGGCTGACCGGCGGCCAATAGATCAGCAACGGACTTGTAACGGACTTGTATAGCCTCTATCGGCATCACGCCGTTTTCTTGGCAACCTCGGGCTTTCCGGCCGCAAGACCGCGTTTGACGGCGGGGCGTGCCCCGATCCGCTCAAGCCAGCCTTTAAGATTGGGAAACTGTTCGATATCCTGCGCCAGATCCTTCCATAATCGCACCCATGGAAAACAAGCGATGTCGGCAATCGAATAGTCGCCAGCGAGATAATTCCGTGCCGCCAAGCGCCGCTCCATGACGCCGAACAGACGCGTCACTTCCTTGGTATAGCGGTCAATCCCGTAAGGAATCTGTTCGGGTGCATATTTGCGAAAGTGGAAGCACTGCCCGGCCATAGGTCCAAGCCCGCCAACCTGCCAGAACAGCCACTGATCGACCTCAGATTTCTTGCGTTCGTTGGTCGGATAGAATGCCGACGACTTGCGCGCCAGGTACTGCAGAATGGCACCCGATTCAAAAAGTGCAATCGGCTGACCATCAGGCCCTTCAGGATCGATGATCGCTGGAATCCGGTTGTTGGGCGATATCTTCAGAAACGACAGCGCAAACTGCTCGCCTTTCGAAATATCGATGAGATGCTCGCGATACGGCAAACCCAGTTCTTCGAGCAAAATTGGAATTTTCAAACCATTGGGCGTCGGCCAGAAATAGAGTTCGATGGCGTCATCTTGGATATCGTCTGACATGCCGGTCCTCTAGGTAATGAGAATGATAGAGCCAGTGGTCTTGCGCGCTTCGAGATCGCGATGAGCTTCAGCCGCGGCGTTGAGCGGGTAGGAGTGATTGACGGCGATTGAAACCTTGCCGCTGGCCACTATGTCGAACAGTTCCGCCGCATTCGCCAGCAACTCCTGTCTGGTCGCCGTATAGGCAAAAAGCGACGGCCGCGTGGCGAACAGTGAGCCTTTCAGCAAACTAAGATCAAACGGCGGCACCGGGCCCGAGGCGTTGCCGAACGAGACCCACAGTCCTTGCGGCTTGAGGCAAGCCAACGATCCCTCGTAGGTGTCCTTGCCGACGGAATCGTAGACAACGTCGCAACCTTTGCCGGCCGTGATTTCCGCGACGCGTTCGACGAAGTCTTCTGACTTGGTGTTAATGACGTGGGTGCAGCCATAGGATTTTGCCAAGGCCGCTTTTGCCAGTGAACTGACCGTGCCGATCATTGTCGCGCCCAGCGCGCGGGCCCATTGGCATGCGATCAATCCAACGCCACCGGCCGCTGCATGAAACAACATGACCGTCCCCGGACCAACCGGATAGGTCTGACGCAGCAAATAACGCACGGTCATGCCCTGCAACATCATGGCTGCGGCAGTTTCATAGGAGATGGCATCCGGTAGTTTGACGAGCCGGTCCGCGAGCGCGAGGCGTTCCGTTGCATAAGCGCCGGCACACCCGGCGTAGACGACGCGGTCACCAATTTTGAGATCAGCGACACCAGGTCCCACTTCGGCAACGTCGCCGGCCCCTTCGAGACCCAGAACCGCAGGGAAATGCGGCAGCTTGTAGAGACCCGAGCGCTGATAAATATCGATGTAATTGATGCCGATGGCCCGTTGCCGGAGTCGCACCTCGCCGGGGCCCGGCTTGCCAACACTGACATCTTCGAATTGCAGAACTTCGGGTCCGCCGTGGCTGTGAATCTGGATCGCGTGTGGCATCGGATGATTCCAAAAAATAGCCGGCAAGACGCCGGCATATGGGGTTAGCGGGCGAATCTCTCTAGGGTCAGACCAGATTTGGGCCAGAGCCGGGCAAGAGCCGGGTTAGTATCCGGCAAGAATTCGTCCACAGAACCGGCGTGGTGCCGCCTTGAGGCCGCCACTCTGCACTTCTACGGGCAGCATTGAGATTACGGAAGAGCGGGGCATATGCGCGGCAAGACGGTACCAAAGACAACCCGGAACACCGCATATGGTTACGTGGCAGTCGCGGCCTCAGTAGCGCTTTCGGCGTGCGCCGGATCGGAACCTGTTGCGCCGCCACCGTCGCTTGGACTGCACTGCGTCGATGACAGTGCGCATTGCATTTCCCAGCGCGAAAAAGTGTTTGATTCCTACATGGCCGATAAATCGCGCG
>JAYUCQ010000297.1:0-1669 GCA_043740265.1 Hyphomicrobium sp. | reverse complement strand
GGCGGGTGTCACCGCCGGTGTCATCAGTATGTTATATGACGGCAAGTTTCCACGCGCAGCCAGCCATCCCGACTGGGCGGCGTGCAACATCTTCTTCTTCGGCGCCATCGCCATTGCCGCAATTAGCATCAACGCCCTGTTATCCGCGAAGGTCGAGTGAGTCATCCTGTTGGACATCAGTCAGACGGCAAAACCGGCAGCGACGCGTTCGACTGCCGCTCCGTTAAGCCCTTGCTTTACGCAGGTGGGGTCAGCCTTGTTGTAATTGCCTCGGCGGCATATGCACAAAACAGAATGTTTGCCATCCTCGCTGCAGCCGCATTTGCAGCAGCCATCGTGGCCGCCGGCGTCAACATTACAAAGGCTGCCGGAAGCAACAGCAACGCGCATTTCAGTATGTTGCGAAATTCTGTTTGCCTGTCCGGTTTAACGTGCGCGTGGTCAGCAGCCGCACTCCTTGTCGCCTATCCCATCGCCGGTCTGCAATGGCGTCACGGCTGGGAGTATGGCTTGGTGTTTGCGCTGATTACGATTGCGTTTGCTCACTATGGGTATCGCCTTGCGAAAGACACCGATACGAAATCTCAACTGGCCGCGGTCAACCGAGCTCAAGCGCTGGCAACCGTTCAGGCAATCGCCATCGCGTCAACGATCTTGTGGATCATAGCCTCAGGCAAGCTTCGAACCATCAAAGGCGACTGGCTTGCCAACGATATTTTCCTGGCCAGCGGATGCGCGATGCTTGCGCTATCGGTTTTGCTGGTGACCGCACTTCGCCAAACCGAGGCGTAGTCATACCCGGCTATTTTTGACCCAGCTTATTTTTGACAGTGCGGGCAGAAATACGTCGCCCGGCCGAAGTGAATCGTGCGTTTGATTTCGCCCATGCAGCCGCCCCGCGTGCACGGTTTCCCGTCGCGGTCATAAACTCCAAACGCCTCTTGAAACGAACCTTTGGCACCGTCGGCGTGGCGATAGTCTTTCAACGTAGAACCTCCCGCTAGAATTGCCTGTTCAAGAACGGATTTAATCGCTGGCACCAGCGCTTCAGCCCGTGCCGTGGGTTGCCCGCGCCGGTCGCTCAGAAAACGCGCCCCACGATCCGGCGACAACCCGGCGCGATGCAACGCTTCCGACACGTAGATATTGCCCAACCCTGCAACAATGCGCTGGTCCATCAGAAAGGCTTTCAGGTTGACCTTTTTACCGTAAGCGCGCTTCGCCAGATATTCCGCCGTCAGCAAGTCGCCCAGTGGTTCGGTTCCTAAATTCCTGAAGAGAGGGTGCTGATCCCGGACAGCCTCGGGCATCATCAACATAAATCCAAACCGGCGCGGGTCGTTGTAAATGACGCGAACGCCGCCGCTCACGTGAAACACCACATGATCGTGCTTTGGATCACCGCCGGACTCGTAGATGTAATCACCGAGCAGCTCGCTCGATTTGCCGCGCGCCACGCTGAAACGGCCTGTCATTCCAAGATGCATGACGAGCGCTTCGCCGCCAGACAGAACTGCGATCAGGTATTTGGCGCGCCGCTCCAGCCGCTCTATGGTTTGGCCTTCAACCCGGCTGGCGAAATTCTCAGGCAGCGGAAATCTAAGATCCGGCCGCATGGCTTCAAGGCGGCGCACTTTGGCACCAACAAGCACGGGCATCAGCCCCTGCA
>JAYUCQ010000296.1:0-10110 GCA_043740265.1 Hyphomicrobium sp. | reverse complement strand
CCTTCGGGCTTGCCGGCGTTGCGCTGCTGGTTGCGGTGGCCTGGCTCTCGGGCCGCACCACGATCTACTCGATCACCAACCGCCGCGTTGTCATGCGCTACGGCATTGCGCTGCCGATGACGGTCAACATTCCGTTCACCGAAATCGGTGCCGCCGATTTGAAATCCTACCGCGACGGCTCCGGCGATATCGCGCTGGCCGTGACCGGGCCGCTCAAGCTCGCCTACCTGCATCTGTGGCCAAACGTCCGGCCGTGGCACCTCAAAAATGCCCAGCCCGCGCTCCGGTCGGTGCCGGACGCTGAAAAAATCGCGCAACTTCTTGCCGCCCATGTTGGTCAGATCGCGGCCATCAAGCGTATGGAAGTCACGAAGCCTACCTGGAGTGATGGCCGCGCTGAGGCAATGACGGGTCAAACGACTGGCCCAATGACTGGCCCAATGACTGGCCAAAGTCCTTCTTTTGCCGGGGTTGCTGCCTGACTGTGTTCGCCTAACTGTGTTCGCCGAACTGGGTTCAAGGAAAAGTGCCATGCCTGAAGCCGCCGTGCCGAACACTCATGAAAATCGTCCCTTCCCGCTCGGAGCCTTGGTCGGGGCCGGGTGTCTGATGACCGCTGCGGTTATCTCTGCGGTGTTGGCACGCAACTACGATATTGGCGCGGCGCGCTTCGCGCCCGGCGAAATTGCGCAGTCCCGCGACTTGCTCTTCACGGATACCGAAAATGGCTCGGTCAGGGTCGAAGATGCGACGACGAAGCGCGAAGTCGATGTCCTGGCACCCGGCAGCAACGGTTTTGTCCGCGTCGTGCTAAGCGGCTTGGCACGCGACCGGAAAATCGCTGGCGTCGGATCCGACATCCCATTCCGCCTCAGCCGCTTCACCGATGGGCGGACACTGCTGCAAGACCGCGCCACGGGGCGATACGTCAGCCTTGGCGCCTTTGGCACGGAAAACGCCCACGCCTTCTCGCCGCTCTTCGATAAGGGGAACTAAAGCCGATGCTGAGCTTCCTCAAACCCCGGTCTCGTGAAGTGGTGCCCTGCACCATTGAAATCGAGAACACCTTCGAAAGCCTGCATGCCCATGTCGAGTTGCACGGCACAGCTCCCGTCGAAGCTGGCGATGAAGTGCTGGTGCACGGCGACGATATCCGCGTGCCCTACGGCCAGAAGGTCACCTTGCAGCGTGACGCGACGGTCACCCGCGCCAATTGGCTGAGCCGGGCATTGACCGTTCTTGGCGCCCGTCTTGAACTCACAGAGCTCTACGAAGTCAGCTTCTCCTCGGGGAAAAAACTATGACCATCGACACGATTGGCATCGCGCCCAACGATACAACGCGGCTCGCAGCTGAAGACGCGATGCTGAGCCCGCGATTCTACACGACAGATTTCGCAGAAATGGATCGTCTCGACGTCAGCTCAGTCCGCAAGGAGTGGGATGCGTTGCTTGCTGAAATGCGAGCCGACCCCAACAAAGGTCATTTCAAGCGCACCGACGCCTGGGACAAATTCGAGCTCGAAGCCTTGCCGGAGGACCTGCGCAAGGAGTTCGTCGATTTTCTCGTCAGCTCCCTCACAGCCGAGTTCTCGGGCTGCGTGCTTTACGCTGAAATGCGCAAGCGCGGCACCAACAAGGATATCGTCGAGCTGTTCAAATACATGAGCCGCGACGAGGCCCGCCACGCCGGCTTTATCAATGACACGCTGAAAGACATCGGCATCGGCATTGACCTCGGCTTTTTGACCAAGGCCAAGAAGTACACATTCTTCAAGCCGAAGTTCATCTACTATGCCACGTACCTGTCCGAAAAAATCGGCTACGCCCGCTACATCACGATCTTCCGGCATCTGGAGCGCAATCCCGACAAGCGCTTCCATCCGATTTTCAAGTGGTTCGACAAGTGGTGCAACGACGAGTTCCGCCACGGCGAAGCCTTCGCCTTGCTGATGCGGTCAAATCCGGAACTTCTGAAAGGTGTCAACAAGCTCTGGGTGCGCTTCTTCGTACTCGCGGTCTTCGCAACCATGTATGTCCGCGATCACGCCCGCCCCGAATTCCACAAGGCCCTCGGCGTCGATCCGACCGAATATGATTTCAAGGTATTTCACTTGACATCGGAAATCTCGAAGCAGGTGTTCCCGGTTACAATCGATCTCGACAATCCAAAGTTCCGTGCCGGACTTGAACACCTGCTCGCGCTCTCCGACAAAATCAACGCCGCGAAAAGCCAAACTGGCGTTTGGGGCAAGGTGCAACGTGCGGGCCTCAGTGCTGCAGCGCTTGCGACATTCGTCCGGCTCTACATTTTGCCGGCAAACAACAACCCGTTGCCGTCTCAAATCCGTCTTGAACCGGTCTGGTAGGGGAACGCTGCAGTGCTGCAATCCGGCTTACCAGCTGTGATGGGAATACTGGTCTGGTGGATCTCCACGGGACTGGTCCTCTACCTCGTGTGGCGGCCAGCCGCCTCGCGCCGCTTGAGCATGGTGGTCATGACGGCCGTCCTGCCATTCGCCTTTTACGCACTCGATGTCAGCAGCGCGGTCACAACGCCGGCAGCGGCCTATACCGGCTTTGCTGCCGCCTTGGTGCTTTGGGCTTGGCACGAGATGAGTTTTCTGCTCGGCATCGTTACCGGGCCGAGGACGGTTGCCTGCGTGAAGTCGGCCAACGCCCGCGCGGCGCTCGGCGCTGCAACGGAAACCGTGATCTATCACGAGTTCGCCATTGCCGTGACGGCGGCACTGGCGGTGATCCTCACCTGGGACGAACCGAACCAGTGCGGCACCTGGACGTTCCTTATTTTGTGGCTGATGCGGCTGAGCACCAAAATCAACATTTACCTCGGCGTCCCCAACGTCACCGAGGATTTCCTGCCCAAGCACCTCGGCTATCTCAAATCGTATTTCTGCAACCGCTCCATGAATGCACTGTTCCCATTGTCGGTTACGGCCGCGACGCTCGCGACAGCTTGGCTGGCCAGCGCCGCCTTGAGCGCGGGAGCGTCGGACTTTGAAACCGTTAGCTATGGATTGCTAGCAACGTTTGCAGCGCTTGGCGTCGTCGAACATTGGTTCCTCGTGTTGCCGCTGCCTGCCGGCGACCTTTGGAAATGGTCGCTTTCGGCTAACGCAGCCGCCGAGACAGCTGAAGCGCGTCAGCCGCACGATCAGGCCGGAACGCATCGCATTCACAAGGCAAGTTCAGACGCATCTACCTGGAGCAAACGGGTGCCAGGTTCACGCGAGACAATACAATCAAAAGCGGCGGAACCGCTCAGAGCATAAAACGAGGGAGCAGACGATGACGATTGAAGCTTTTGAGGGCCGTATCAATTATCAGACCGCCCTCGGCCGCCAAGTGGATGCCCTCAAGGCAGAGGGCCGCTACCGCGTGTTTGCAGACTTGCGGCGCCAATGCGGCGGCTTCCCCGCCGGTGTGCGATACACAAATGGCGAAACGCGCCCCGTCACGGTCTGGTGCTCCAACGACTACCTCGGCATGGGCCAGCACCCCACAGTGCTCGCAGCCATGCACGAAGCCATCGACGCCGTCGGCGCTGGCTCCGGCGGAACGCGCAACATTTCCGGCACGACGCACTATCACGTCGAATTGGAACAAGAGCTGGCTGACCTGCACGGCAAGGAAGCCTCACTGGTCTTCACGTCCGCTTACGTCGCCAATGACGCAACGCTGTCGACACTCGTCAAGCTGATGCCGGGAACAGTTGTGTTTTCTGACGAGAAGAATCATGCCTCGATGATCGAAGGCATTCGCCACGGTGGTGGCGACAAGCGCGTCTTCCGCCACAACGACCTCAACGATCTTGAAGCCAAGCTCAGATCAACGCCAACAAGCACGCCGAAAATCATCGCCTTTGAAAGCGTCTACTCGATGGACGGGCACATTGCACCCATTTCTGCGATATGCGATCTGGCTGAGAAATACGGCGCGCTGACGTATTTGGACGAAGTGCACGCGGTTGGCATGTACGGCGCGCGCGGCGGCGGCATGGCTGAACGCGATGGCTGCATGGACCGCGTCGATATCATCAACGGCACACTGGCCAAGGGCTTCGGCGTCATGGGCGGTTACATCGCCGCAACGCGCGTGCTGTGCGATGCGATCCGATCATTCTCGCCGGGGTTCATTTTCACGAGTTCGCTGGCACCTGCTGTTGTGGCCGGCGCTCTCGCCAGCATCCGTCACTTGAAAACGAGCAGTGTCGAACGCGAAGTCCATCAACGGCGCGCAACGACACTGAAACGAATGTTAGGCGAAGCCCGCATTCCCGTGATGGAAAACCCAAGCCACATCGTGCCCATTCTGGTCGGCAATCCGGTGCACTGCAAAGCCGTGACCGACACCCTTTTGGAGCGGCATGACATCTACATTCAACCGATCAACTATCCGACCGTGCCAAAGGGTACCGAGCGCATGCGACTGACGCCATCTCCCGTCCACAGTGACGCGCAGTTGGTCGAACTGGTGCAGGCGTTGGAGACCTTGTGGAAGGCATGTCCTGTCGCAAACGGAAAATTCGTAAAATTGGCAGCGGCTTAGGCCGAGCCGTTCGCACCGGGCGTTGGCACAACGAAAAGTCGCGTCGCTGATAGTAGCGGCACGATGTTGTGTTGTTCGCGCGTCTCGTGGTGATACCGCCTCCAAAAGCCTCGACGCCGCCAGCTATTGGCACTACCATCGCGCCGCGCCGGAGTGGCGCTTCACTGTGACGGCACCACAGTCTAAACGTGTCCCGGTCTTTGGGGATATTGCCGAGGGACATTTAAACAGCGATCAGATTTTTTCTAGCAATCTCAACTTACTGTTTTCGGCTCAATGCTCTGCATCACATCTGACCAATTCTGGGGAGTGTAGCACATGACAGCTCTAGCAGACCCGAACGGACTGGCACTTACAGGCGCTCTTTTCATGCTTTCCGGCGCGGCCGTGCTCGGCCAAGCATTTACTTCGACACTTCAGGCTCGCAGCGGCGCAGAATCCGAAATCGCGGGCATGCATGCGCGCGTCGCCAGCTATTTCGGTTTGCCGATGGCGCTCTTTGGATTGTTCTGCCACGCCGCCGGACAAGTCACGTCGATGCCGCTGTCACCGGCGCTCGTTTGCATAATTTTGGGGCTGGCGCTGACCCTGCTGCTCTATGTGACGTTTGAAGGTTCGATTGTTGACACCATGACACCGCGAGCCGCGCAGACCGGCGATGTCACGCGCATGGCGCTGCCCGCGCCAAAATTGGTTGAAGCCCTTCGCCCCGAAGCGAATATGGACGCGACCCATAAAGACGCTGGCCACAAAATTGCAGTGGCTCTTCCCTCTTAGTATTGGCCTCCTCGTATTGGCCGCTGATTGGCAGCGCAGACCCGGCGAAAAACATGGACAGCGCTGTCAACGAAAGCCGGAGCTTAACGCGGCGCGAGCGTCTCAGAAATGAAACGCGGCCCGCCCACATGCGGCTGGACGCACTCGTCACCGCCCACAATTTCTTTTCCAGCGTTGAACGCTATGGCGCATGGCTGCAGCGTTCCTATGACTTTCACGAGCAGCTTGAAAAGACTTTGGGGAATGCTGGCGCAGGCGGTTTGTTCGTCGATTGGGACGCCCACCGGAAAACCGGGCTGATCAAACACGATCTCGCCGATCTCGGATTAGAGATACAGAACCTCTCAGTTCAATCAGAACTCGCGCTCGCCGATCACATTGAGTGCCTGGGCGCGCTGTATGTCATGGAGGGCGCGAGCATGGGTGCGCGGGTTCTGCTCATCGCGGCGCACCGGCTCGGGTTCACCGATCAGCAAGGTGCCCGCCATCTCAGCACGGCTGCCTCAAGCATGCACCCCTGGCGATCTTTTGTGGCGATGCTGGAAGCCGCGCACTGCACGCCGGCGGATGAGGATCGGATGATCGACGCAGCCCGTCGGACGTTCGATCTCGCGACCGCATGTTTTTCTGACCACGGTCTACAGAACCGCAGCACCGTCGAAGCAAAGTAAGCCGGAGAGCACCGGCAGGCTACGTCGCCTCTTTCAAAAATTCGCCGAGCGCCGCGGCGTCAGTTGGGAAATTTTCAATCGTCAGAAGCTGCTGACATTGAGGCCCGGCGATTGCTGCATAACAGCCGCTTTGCATCTTGAGATCCCGCACTGGGCTTGTGGACAACGCCTGAGTGTCGCGCGCTGAACCCGCACCGCCAACCACTCCCGCATCGGTCAGAATTTGCCCGATGCCATGCCCACCGGCCTTGGCTGCCGCTTCAAGGCGCACCCAAGCTTGCAGAAAGCGAGCGTCCGGCGCGACGGGCAACGGCTGATCCGGTGACAAGCGAACGGCAGCGGCTTCGATACGCTGACGCCGATCGCTGCTGATGGATAGGGTCCGGTCGACTTCAAGATCAATCCCAACCGGGCCCGCGTTCGAGACCGCAATCAATGCGTATCCACCGGTGTGAGACAAATTGAAATGCGGACACGGCATCAGGCCATCGGCCGCTGCCAGACGCGGACGCCCGCCGGGATCGATCACGTAGGCGACCTCGCGGATACCTGTGCCGGCAAAGCGTTCAAGCGCAATGCGAAGGGCGATGTGCGCGGTGCGCCACAGGGCAGCATCTTTATTTCCGCGCCGCGTCATGTCATCGAAGCGGGTGCGCTGATCGTCTGAAAGGCGGGGCGTCGCCCGCTCGGTCGCATCAAGCGCGTCATGCGCGCGCGTCAAATCAACGAACAGAACCTCAAGCGAGCGATTCGGACGCACGTGATGCTGCGGTCCGTCGTTCACGAACGCGCAGCTCTGAGGCGCGCGCCGCCGGCCTCAACCGGCTTGGCGGCTCCGAGGCTAAGAATCTGGCGGCAGATTTCGAGTTCGCGTATGGCCGCGGCGACAATGTCTTTGGTTGAATGGGTTGCGGGCGGTGTGCCGGCCGGTGCCATTCGCCTCGCCGCGTCGGGCCTATTTTTGGATTTCGGATTGGCGTCGCCAGAAGCAGCGACAGCATCGGCTTTTGCGGACGTTTGTTGCGGCAGACGGCCAGCGGACGTCGCGTCCGTTGACCGCGCTTTCGTTTTCGGAACGCGCGCCGCCTTGGCGGCGAGAACGGCACCGGCAGCAATGGCCGCGGCTTTAACTTGATCAACGCCCTGTTCGCGCAAAATCTTCTGCACGCCTTTAATCGTGTACCCTTCCGCATGCAACAGATGACGAATGCCGCGCAGCAGCTCCATGTCCTCGGGGCGGTAATAGCGCCGGCCGCCGCCGCGCTTCATCGGGCGGATGTGCGGGAACTTGCCCTCCCAGAACCGCAGCACGTGCTTTGGTACGTCGAGTTCGTCGGCAACTTCACCGATTGTGCGAAACGCTTCGGCTGATTTGTTCATTGCGAAACCTCGCGCGTGTTGTGGAGGCCCAATGTCTTAGCGCAAAAGTGCACTAGCTGCCACGCGGTTTGCTATGACCTTTGTTGATACGATCTTTCATGATGTTGGAAGGCCGGAAAACCAAGACGCGGCGTGGCGTAATGGGCACTTCTTTTCCCGTTTTTGGATTGCGGCCGACGCGCTGACCCTTTTGCCGGATGCCGAAAGATCCAAACGACGACAGCTTGACGGAATCGCCGTCGGCCAGACTTCCGGAAATTTCATCGAGCACCAGTTCAACGAGGTCCTGGCTTTCGTTGCGCGGCAACCCCACCTTCTCGACCACGGCTTCTGCGAGATCTGCCCGCGTCAAAGTCTTGCTGGTCATGTGTCGACTCCCACCCTAGCGACAAATAATTTTGCGGATGCTAGCGGTGGTTGTGTCCGCGGTCAACGCGAGAACGCTTCAAGCGCCTGAAATCAATACCGATTTGCGTATTGCAGCGCACAACCGGCGAGCGCCGCCGCTGTCGTGACCAGACTACCAGCGCGCCAGGACCGCGCCCCAGGTGAATCCGCCGCCCATGGCTTCCATCAAAATCAGGCTGCCTTCCTTGACGCGATGGTTCTCAAACGCCTGATTGAGCGCTAGCGGAATGGAAGCGGCCGACGTGTTGCCGTGCTTATCCAGCGTCATGACAATCTTATCGGGCGAGACGTTGAGCTTCTTGGCAATGCCGTCAAGAATGCGCTTGTTGGCCTGATGCGGAATGAAAAGATCAATTTCGTCGGCGGCATAGCCGGTTTCGAACAACGTCTCTTCAATGACGCCAGAAATTTTTTGAACGGCGTGGCGGAAAACTTCGCGGCCGTTCATGCGCAGATGGCCGGTCGTCTTCGTCGATCCGGGTCCGCCGTCCACATAAAGCAGATCTTCATAGCGCCCGTCCGAGCGAATGCGCGTCGAGATGATGCCGCGATCCTCGCGCGTGCCGTGCTGGCGGTTGGCCTCCAGTACGACCGCACCGGCGCCATCTCCGAACAGGACGCAGGTGCTGCGGTCGTCCCAATCCAAGATGCGCGAGAAGGTCTCGGCACCAATGACCAGCGCCCGGTTGGACTGCCCAGCCTTGATGAAATTGTCAGCGATGGTCAGCGCGTAGATAAAGCCCGAGCAGACCGCTTGCACGTCGAACGCCGCACCCTTGGTGACGCCGAGCATCGACTGGATTCTGACGGCGGTTGCGGGAAACGTCCGGTCGGGCGTCGCAGTGGCGCAAATAACGAGATCGATGTCGATCGGATCAATACCAGCGCGGATCAACGCTTGCTTGGCAGCTGCCGCACCTAAATCCGATGTCAGCTCATCATCACCGGCGATATGGCGCTGACAAATGCCGGAGCGCTCTTGAATCCAGGTATCCGACGTGTCGAGCCGTTTAGCCAGCTCGTCATTGGTCACGATGCGCTTGGGAAGATGGGCTCCAACACCGCGAATGATCGACCGGAGAACTGCCACACGCTAACCTTTCTTTTTTACTTTGCTACGCGTGACGCCGGAACCGCGTCTGGGGGGGCGGCTGCGAGTTTGTGATGGAAACTTTCGATATCGGCTGAAAGACGGGCGACGAGACCCGAGTCTGCCATTTCATAGGCGAGATCGACGGCGCTCGCGAAACCGTAGGCATCTGTGCTGCCGTGACTTTTAACGGCGATGCCGTTGAGGCCGAGAAACGTGCCGCCATTAACGCGCCGCGGGTCCATTTTTTCCTTCAGCACGCGAAAGCCACCGCGTGCCAGAAACGCCCCAAGTTTGGTCAGCGGCGAACTTGTCATCGCGCCTTTGAGGTAGCTGCCGATCTGCCGCGCCGTGCCTTCAGCCGTCTTAAGTGCGATGTTACCAGCGAAACCTTCGACCACGACGACATCGACTGCGCCTTGGCCAATCTCATTACCTTCGACGAAGCCTTTGTAGTCGAGTGGCAGTTCCGTGCTTTTCAAAATCGCATGCGCCGCTTTGACATCCTCGTTGCCCTTGACGTCTTCGGTGCCGACGTTGAGCAAGCCTGCAGACGGCCGCTCGATGTGAAAGATCGCCCGCGCCATCGCAGAACCCATTAGGGCAAATTCCGTCAGCTGACTTGCGGTTGCGCCGATATTGGCACCGACATCGAGAACGATGCACTCTGATTTGATCGTCGGCCAGAGCGCTGCAATCGCCGGGCGTTCGATGCCCGTCATCGGCCGCAGCACCAGTTTCGCGATGGCCATGAGAGCGCCGGTGTTTCCGGCTGAAACGGCGGCATGGGCTTCACCGCTTTTGACGGCTTCAAGCGGCAGCCACATGCTGGAACCCTTGCCGCGGCGGAGTGCTTGGCCCGGCTTTTCGTCCATCGCAATCACGAGGTTGGTGTGGATGACGCGCGATCTTGCCGCCAATGCCGGATGCGCCGCAAGCGCCACATTGATCTGAGTTTCATCGCCATAAAAAATGAAACTGAGCGAGGGGTGCCGCTCGAGCGACAGCGCCGCACCAGGCACAATGACGCTTGGCCCGTGATCGCCACCCATAGCGTCCAGCGCGATAGTTTTTGGGCTCGCCATGGCGACGTTGGCCGTTCAAAAATAGGTTAGGCGCTGAGCTGCGCGAGACGGCAGAAGGGACCTTGCGGCCGCCCCCAAAACCGGCTGGACCATAGCCTTTTAAGGGACTGAGACAAGACGAAATACCAGCT
>JAYUCQ010000295.1:0-4197 GCA_043740265.1 Hyphomicrobium sp. | reverse complement strand
TCGGCGCCGTTTGCGACCCAGCAACATTTGATGGGGTGGTCATCGTCCAGCCGAACCTATTCGGACCTAAGCACGGCTCAGTTGGGATTGAACTTGTGGAACCGGAACATGAGTCAGAATTAGCTCAAACATCTGACCTCAACGGTGTCTACCTGAGACAAGTCTTTGCTCGACAGGGTCGCCCATCGCTGGTGATTACGATACGACGATGAGCACTTGAAGCTGTTGCTCTCAAGTGAGCGCATTTTGCCCTGCTCTTGCGCCTCAACCCGCCCCTCTCCCCAACGAGGGAGAGGGTATGTGGCCCAACGATCCGCACACTCCGCGCCAAAAGCGCCCGGTGTTCGACAAGTCTCAGCCGCAGTTGCGACATGAAAAACGCTCACCCGGCGGCGAGTGTCTAAAGCCTTGGGCAATAAAGAACTGGGAACGGCTGAGCGGGTTTTTGATCATGCAATTGGATGCGGATGATATTTCTATGCGCCGGGCCGCAAATTCAGGCGGTGACGGGCTGCCCGCCAAGCCTGAGCGCGATTGGAAACGCAATTTTCTGATTTTTGGTCTCGGCCTGCTGTCTTGGGTGGCGACGTACGTCGGCATGCTTGAGCTGATCGAAGCCAACATGGGCGATCTGCCCATCGTCCACAAAATTATCATCGGCTTCTCGGTGGCGATGCTGATGACCATGATCATCTGGCTGCTCGACCAGTTGTTCAGGCCGCATCCGTTCATGACCAAGGCTTTCTATGCGTCGGGCTATGTTTTCCTGTCGCTGATCTCGATTGGATTTGGCTTCGGCTTTTATTGGAAGGTTCTTGAAAGCCGGGGCGAATCCTCGCGTTCGGCTGAAAGCGCTGTATCGCAAGTCCAAAATTCGCTGCACGCGGCGTCAACGCGGCTGGAGCAATTGAACGCGACGCTGGTGCAATTGACCGGCGTTTCAACCGCCAAAGCCGAACTTGAACGCACGAAAGGAACATCGTGCCCCAACTCCAAGCCGGGTGACGGCCCGCGCCGCAAAATGCGCGAGGAAGACGCCCAGCGCTTTTCCTTCGCCTCTGAGTTCGTCAACGGCCGCGTTGGCAGCGTCAAGACTGACATGACTGCGCTCAATGGAGACCTGGCCAAAATTGTGTCAGCCGATGCCTCCACGTTCGACGTCAAGACCGGCACGCGCAACGAATTCATGCGCGCCCTTGGCCGTAAACTCGATTTGACGGTGACCGGGTTCAACGCCTTCCGCACTGATCCGCAGTTGCGCCAGATCAGAACCGACTTGGCCGACCGGGCCGAGCGGACAACGTTTGGCGACCCAAAGAGCGGCGCGGTTTCATGCCCGGATGCGCAATTACAAATGGCGCTGCGCGGCGTCGTCAAAGCCATCGATCAGCTTCCCGAGTTGGAAAAGCCGCAGATTGCAGCTGTCGAAGGATCGGAAGCCACGATCGAAGCCTTCCGCCGCTTGACGACGACGTTCTACGGCATGCTGGCGTTCAAGATGCCGCCATCGGCGGATGAACTGCGCGACTTGCAGAAGAAAGCCATACAGTCCGTTGAGGGTCCAGCGGCGCAGGGCGCAAATGGCGCGCACGTCTCGGCGATCAGCACGGAGCAGGGTGGATTGTCGAAGCGCGACTATGTTCCGCTGGCTGTCGCCTTGTTTGTTGATCTTTGCTTGTTACTGGTTTCGATGGTGCAGAAAGGCGGTGGCCGCCTCGATGGCTTGATGCCGAAGATGCGGGCGGCGGAACGTGGCCCTGTCATTCAAATCCTGTCACGCTTCAACGACATCCACCGCGACCGCGAAATCCGCGAGAATTTCGAGATTTTCCGTCACGTCGTCTTCGATATGAACGGCGACTACTACGTCGCCGTGCCGCTGGATGCGCCGCCGAAGCTGAACCCGCAGGAGCGCGAAAACCTGCGCGTCGAAGCGCAGTTGCTGTCAAACCTATTCGCCAGCTTTGAGAAGGATAAAATTTTCAAACGGACGATGTTCCCGACCAATGCCGGCATTCAAAAGCGCTTAAAGCGCCAGGGTTCTAAGTTTGCTGGAGCCGAAGCCTTCCGCGTCTATAAGTTCACCGATGGCGCCTGGTCGGACATCATTCTTGGGGCCGTGATGGGTGCTGCCCACCGCGCCGAAGCCGTCGAGAGAACAACGGGCCGCCCGTCGCGCCTGCACGCACACGGTGTGGCGCCGCAGGGTATGACCGCAATGCCTCAGCAAACGGTGATGCCGGGCTTACAGCCACCCTCGCAAGCTGGACACAGACCGAACCAGACGGCTCAGCCGCCGGCTGCGAACTCTATGCCGATGCCGCCGCAACAGCCTCCTGCATCAGTCATGACCTCGACGCGCCGGCCAGCGCCACAGCCGTTCAATCGAGCTTCATTCCGCAAGGTTGATCCAGAGCATCAGTCGCGGTTTGGGCCCTATGCGCAAACCTATCAACCCGAACTGCAAGGTGAACCGCGTCGCGAGCCGCCAGCGTTTGCAACCGCGCCGCAAGGGCCGCGCGTGCCATGGCCGCAACCGCCGCCGCTGCCTGAGGCCGACGTGATGGTCAAAGCCGCCAATGACACGGCCATGATCATGCCGCTGCCGCGGACGCCGCTGACTGCACCTTTGACGGCCGATCAGAGCAATGCACCTGCGGAAAAAATCGAAGTGACGCTCAGCCGCAACACCGCAACGTTTTCGCTTTCTGCCAGTGAGGCGCGCCTGCCGCAATCGCTTCAGGCGGCGTTCGAGAAAGCCAAATCGCTTTCGAATACATCATCTCAAACAGTGCCGTTGACCGTCAGTGAAGCCGGTCCCCTGTCAGTTGAACATTTAGAGGTGGCGCTAGACAGCGAGGAGACGGTGCAGCCTGTTCTGACCAGCACAGAGCTGACGGCGCGGGATTTGGCCTTCATCGGCCGCATCGCCCCCCAAGCGGCTGAATAAAAAGTCGTGGAAATGAAAGAACTTAAAGCGAACCGTCACAAATCGGACCAGCCTGAAACGCTTGTTTAACAATCTTGACGCCAAATGGTCTGCATCAATCACCTGATGGCCGCCGGGATTTTACGGTTGACCCTTGGGCAAGCACTAGGAAATGAACCACATGCGTCACCCTTCGCCACCGCGTATCGTAGTTGTCAGCCGCGAAGACCGGGAGGCGAAACTTAAGGCCTTTATTGCTCAGGCACTCTCGTCTCGCCGTGAACATCCACTCGATACCTTTGGCGAAACCTTCACACTTATTGCGCGTGCGCCCGATAGTCCTGTTGCTCAGGCCCTGCTTGCCATGACGCAGGATATCGCTGCTGCAAAAATTGCGATCCGCGTTGTTTTGTTTGAAACTGAACCTTTGACTGAAGATACCGTGCAGACGTCGCTGCTGGATATCAGTGCCGTCGAAGTGCGGATGCTGACGGACCAGCGGTTTGCATCTGCCCACGAACAGCTCTCGCTTGGTCGCGGACAGGTCTGGACCGGCGACTGTATGCGCCGCGATCCAGCAAAGCGCGACGCGTTCGAAATGTATCATAACGCCGACGCAATGACCGCCGAGCACGCGACCGCGTCGTTCGCCAAACTGTGGGACAAATCGGTTCCCTTGAGCCGCGTCATCGCAACGCCCGTTGCCACGAACGCCATGTTGGCCAGCCAGCCCGCCGCTGACGGCAACAGCGATCAAGCTACGCGCAACTAGGTTTGCCGGCTAACCGGCCGAATCGACTTTCTTTAGTTGATAACGCTGTCACCTCCCTGGGAGAAATCCCCGGGGGGTGTTCGCCGTGGTAAACTACCCTCCGGAACGACGCGGCGGAGAAAAAGGCGCAAATCGCAGCAAGTGCGGATATTTCCCTAATTGCTGCCGCGCTTCGGGCGTTCCGCCCTGTTGGGGTTCGGATCGCCAGTCAACTGACGCATACTCGACCCGAACGTCCGCGGCGTTTGCGGGTCCAATTTTCTACAGGATGTCGAACCATGCAATTTTTTGCGCGCCTCGCCCTTCTTTCAAGCCTCGCTATTGCTGTAGCGGTTCCGGCTTTTGCTGCGGACAAGGGGTTCTCGCATCAGGGTGTCGCCGACGACGCCAAGCGCTACGAGACGTTCCTGAAGACCAGCTGGAAGCCGGTGCCCAAAGCTCCCTTCGACGTCAAGGCCGAAGCGGAAAAGATTTTTTCAACCGACGCACGCGCCGC
>JAYUCQ010000294.1:0-10153 GCA_043740265.1 Hyphomicrobium sp. | reverse complement strand
CAAAAATCAACGCCGATCCAACCAACCATCAGGCCCGTTACGATCTTGCGATGGCGCTTGTCGCCGTCGACCGCAAAGCAGAGGCGCTGGAACAATTGCTGGAATTGATGCGCCGCGACCGCAAATGGAATGACGAGGCGGCCCGCAAGCAGCTGTTACAATTGTTTGAAGCTTGGGGGCCGAAAGAACCGCTGGTCTCCGACGGCCGTCGCAGGCTATCGTCGCTGCTGTTCAGCTAACGCTTTTATCTCGTCCCGATGGCTGCTCAAGACACGAGGATTACGTGACACTGACCGATCGCTACAGCCGGCCTGCCGATTTGCCGCCACGAATTCCGGTGTTTCCCTTGCGCGGTGCGATTTTGCTGCCAAGGGCAACGTTGCCGTTGAACATTTTTGAGCCGCGGTATCTGGCGATGATCGACGACGCCATGTCAGGAGGTCGCGTCATCGGCATTCTGCAACCGTCAGGCCGGGGTGACGACGACGAACGCGAAAGTCCAATCGACAACGCATCGCGGTTGCGGCGGGTCGGGTGCGCCGGACGCATCACGTCCTACCAGGAACTCGACGACGGCCGCCTCGTCATCACGTTGACGGGCATTATGCGTTTCGAATGCCTGGACGAAGCCGTGACGGATACGCCCTACCGGATCATGACCGTTGCTTATGACCAGTTTGCCAAGGACCTCACGGAGGGGCTTGGCGAAGAACTGGTCGACCGGCAGAACTTGCTTCGCGTTCTCAAAAGTTATCTCGACGCCAACCGCCTGAAAACCGATTGGTCGGCGATCCAGAGGGCGTCGAATGAGTTTTTGATCAATGCACTCTGCGTCATGTGTCCTTACGGTCCGGAAGAGAAGCAGGCGTTGCTCGAAGCCGCCGATTTGAAAATGCGTGCCGAAGTCTTGATTGCGCTCGCTGAAATCGAGCTTGCATCCAACGGCGGTACCGGTTCAACGCTGCAATAGTTTGCCGTCAGGAAGACCTGTTCACATGATCTCTGACACGAACGAAACGCCTGTAGCGCCGGTGCAAGCCGCCGACCCAAAAATGCTGGAACTTTTGGTCTGCCCGTTAACCAAAATGCCACTGATCTTCGACAGGGGTGCACAAGAGCTGATCAGCCGCACGGCCGGGCTTGCCTATCCTATCCGTCATGGCGTGCCGCTCATGACCGAAGATGCGGCACGGCGTCTGGACGACGCTGATTTCAAAAAACTTGCGCCGCGGTGATCAACGATGGTTTTGCGTCGGGCATCCGCCTTTGCAAAAGCGTCACGGAATCGTGCTAGGTCGCAGTCGTCAGATGGTTTTTGGGGCTAGGCATATGATTTGGCAGCGGCCGGCGGTTGGCAGGAAAGCGCCAGAGAAGTTGCCGGTGGTGCTTCCAGCGCTTCGTGCCCTGGCATCACCGCAAGGCACATTCAATCCGTTTTCGCGCAACGTAGAGCCGAAAATCTACGGCCGCATCGGCAATCTTGAAGTCCGCCTCGCCCGCACCCGCGCTGAAATCAGACTGGCGCAGCGCTTGCGCTATCAGGTCTTCTACGAGGAGATGACGGCGGTGCCGTCGCGTCTGGCCCAGTTTCGCCGCCGCGATGAAGACGCCTACGACGCGGTTTGCGATCATCTGCTCGTCATCGATTGCGATGAAACACGCCGGCACTCGAAATTTGGCCGCGCAGCCGTTCCCAAAGTTGTCGGCACCTATCGCGTGCTCCGCCAGGAGGCCGCCGAACGCGGCCTCGGTTTCTACTCGGCGAGCGAGTATGACATTCTACCGCTGATCGCTGAGAAGTCGCCGCACTATCGCTTTGTCGAGCTCGGCCGCTCGTGCGTGTTGGCACCCTACCGCAACAAGCGTACGGTAGAACTTCTCTGGCATGGACTGTGGACCTACGTCCGCCAGCACAAAATCGATGTCATGATCGGGTGCGCTAGCTTCGAAGGCACCAACCCTGATGATCACGCCCAGGCTCTGAGCTTCCTGCATCACAATGCTTTGGCGCCGCGTGAATGGCGATGCAGCGCCCGCGCCGGCCGGCACGTGCCGATGGACCGCATCGCCAAGGACAAACTCGATGCAAAGGCGGCGCTGAAAGCCATCCCGCCGCTGATCAAGGGTTATTTGCGGCTTGGGGCTTTTATCGGCGACGGCGCCGTCATCGATCATCAATTCGGCACAACGGACGTTTTGATCGTGCTGCCGGTTGAGAAAATCGACCCGCGCTATTTCGAACACTACGGCGCGCCGCAAGAAACCAAAAGCCGCATCGCTGCCGACGCTTAACGCCAAACGGTGCGCAGCATCACACCCGCCCCGCGCCATAGGCTGCCAGCGCCGCCATGTTGACGATGTCGGCATCGGTCGCACCAAACGTGCAAATTTGCACGGAGTGCGAAAGTCCGACGATGATTGGGCCGATGATGGTGGCGCCACCTAATTCTTTCAGCATTTTCGTCGAAATCGACGCGGCGTGGAATGCCGGCATGATCAGTACGTTGGCGGTGTCTGAGAGTTTGCAAAACGGGTAGTGCTTCATCAAGTCGGGGTTGAGCGCCACGTCGGCCGCCATATCACCATCGTATTCAAAATCCACTTGGCGTTCGTCGAGGATGCGGACGGCCCGGCTGACCTGATCGGAACGTTCGCCACGCGGCTGCCCAAACGTCGAGTACGCCAGCAGTGCAACGCGCGGTTCAATGCCGAAGTTGCGCGCCGCTTTGGCCGCTTCAACGGCAATGTTGGCAAGCTGCTCGGCGCTCGGCATGTCGTGAATGCTTGTGTCGGCGATCAAAACGGCGCGCCCCCGGTTGAGCGCAAGCGACACACCGATGACGTGGCGGCCGGGCTTTTCATCCATCACGCGATGCACGTCGGCATAGACGCTGGTCCAATTGCGCGTGACGCCCGACACCATCGCGTCGGCATAGCCGTGCACAACCATCAACGCTGCGAATATATTCCGTTCATTGGCGACGAGGCGTTCGCAATCACGGCGCAAATAGCCCCGGCGCTGCAGTCGGGCGTAGAGAAAATCCGTGAATTCCTGAACGTAGGGCGAGGTATTGGTGTCGATCAGCTCCATGTCGCTGCGCAGTGGCATGCCCAATTCGCGAAAGCGTTCGGTGACGACGCGTTTGGTACCGATCAGGATGGGCTGGCCGAAGCCCTGTGCAAAAAACGTCGTTGCGCCGCGAATGACGGCTGAGTCTTCGCCCTCAGCAAAGACCACCCTCTTCGGCTCGCCGCGAACGTGTTCGAATGTCGCCTGCAACCATCCGGCGATCGGATCGAGGCGGCCGTTGAGGCGGGCGACGTAAGCGTCCATGTCAACGATCGGTTTGCGGGCGACGCCAGAATCCATCGCCGCCTTGGCAACAGCTGCCGAGACATGCGACATCAGCCTGGGATCAAACGGCGCTGGGATGATGTAGCCCGGTCCAAACTGCGGACGCTCGCCATGGAACGCGGCCGCGACCCGATCAGGCACTTCGGCGCGGGCCAATTCAGCGATGGCTTCAGCGGCTGCAATTTTCATGGCGTCGTTGATTGTCGTCGCCTGAACATCAAGTGCGCCGCGAAAAATAAACGGGAAACAAAGCACATTGTTGATCTGGTTCGGGTAGTCCGAGCGGCCCGTTGCCATGATCGCGTCGCTGCGGACGGACTGAACTTCTTCCGGCGTAATTTCCGGGTCGGGATTGGCCATCGCAAAGATCAGCGGCTTGGCCGCCATGCTGGCAACCATCTCCTTTGAAACAACGCCAGCAGCCGAGAGACCCAGGAAAATGTCTGCGCCTTTAATCACTTGATCGATAGTCCGCGCCTTGGTGTCTTGAGCGTAAGGCGCCTTGTACGGATCCATAAGCGCAGCGCGGCCCTTGTAGACGACGCCTTCGATGTCGGCGATTGTGATGTTCTCGCGTTTCATACCGATCTTGACGAGCAGATTGAGGCAAGCGAGTGCCGCAGCCCCTGCCCCCGCGCAAACCAATTTGACGGTGCTGATATCTTTCTCGACTACCTTCAGACCGTTGAGGATGCCGGCCGCAACCACAATCGCGGTGCCGTGCTGGTCATCGTGGAAAACCGGAATGTCGAGAAGGTCTTTGAGTTTTTCCTCGATGATGAAACATTCGGGAGACTTGATGTCTTCCAGGTTGATGCCGCCAAACGACGGACCAAGATAGCGAACGCAATTGATAAAGGCGTCTGCGTCCGCTGTATCGACGAGGAGGTCAATGGCATCGATGTCGGCGAAGCGTTTGAACAGAGCGGCTTTGCCCTCCATCACCGGTTTGGCGGCAAGGGCGCCCAAATTGCCGAGGCCAAGAATGGCTGTGCCGTTTGAGACGACGGCGACGAGGTTGCCTTTGTTCGTGTAAGTGTAGACGTCGCGCGGTTCTCTGGCGATCGCTTGCACCGGAATGGCGACGCCTGGCGAATACGCAAGCGCCAGATCTCGTTGTGTTGCTAGCGGCTTCGTCGGCGTGACTTCAAGCTTGCCGGGTTTGCCGCTGGCATGAAATTGCAAAGCTTCTTGTGCGGTCACGCGTGCAGCGCGGAATTGTGTAGCCATGAGGTCTCAGTACCGTTGAGTTGGTGTGGATAATTGTCCGGCCTTTGCGCATGCCGCGGCGGCCGGATAGGGGATCTGGCCCGCACGATAGGTTGCGGGAGGCGGCGCGGCAACCTAAGCATAGTCCCGGCTTTGGTATGACCAGGGGAACACTTGGGATATCGTTAGCGATTGTCACTTTGCCCGGGGGCGTCCTGAAACCGGCATCGGAACGGAAAAGCGCGTTTAAGACGATGGTCAAACATAGCCAATCAGCAAAAGGCGGAGCCCAGGCTCATGAGGTGAGCCAGGTCGTCATCGACGGCGCGGCGGGCGAAGCTGTGCTGCGGCGTGGCGAGTTGTCACCGCCGGCCGATGCAACACCGTCGATGGCTCAGTATCTGGAAATCAAGGCGGCTAACCCCGATAGCCTGCTGTGGTATCGGATGGGAGATTTCTACGAGCTGTTTTTTCAAGACGCCGTGGCTGCATCTGAAGCCCTGTCGATTGTGCTGACAAAACGCGGCAAGCACCTGGGTCAAGACATCGCCATGTGCGGCGTACCGGTGCATCGCGCTGACGAATATCTGCAGCGTCTCATCCGTAAGGGCTTCCGCGTCGCCGTCTGCGAGCAGTTGGAAGATCCAGCGGAAGCACGCAAGCGCGGTGCCAAGGCCGTCGTCAAACGCGACGTTGTTCGCCTCGTCACACCCGGCACCATCACCGAAGACGCGCTTCTGGACGCCAAAGCGCGCAACTACCTGACCGCCATTTTTGCAATTCCGGGTCAAGCCGCTTCGTCATTAGAAGATACTGCGCGGCTTGCTCTCGCCTCCGTCGACATATCGACCGGAGAATTTGAATTGGGCGAAGTGGCGGTGACCGATTTTGCCGGTGAACTGGTGCGGTTGTCGCCGGGTGAGGTCATCGCTGCCGATGCCCTTCTGGCAGACGCGGCAGTCCGGCGCGGCATTGATTTGTCGGGTGCCGCCGCGACCCCGGTTCCGGCCGCCTATTTCGATAGTACATCCGGCGCGCGCGATCTCAAGGCACAATTGGGCGTCAAGGAACTCGATGGCTTTGGCAATTTCACGCGGCTCGAATTGGCGGCTGTTGGCGGGGTTCTCAAATACATCGCGCTGACGCAGATGGGCCAGCGCGCGCTTTTGCGGCCGCCGCGCAAGACATCGGGCCGTGAAGCGTTGACCATTGATGCAGCGAGCCGTTCAAGCCTTGAACTCGTCAAATCATCGTCGGGCGATAGCACCTCAACGTTGCTCGCGGCCATGGACCGGACGGTTACAGGGGCTGGCGCGCGCGAACTTCAGGCAAGGCTTTCGAGCCCGTTGTCTGA
Organism: Hyphomicrobium sp.; assembly: GCA_043740265.1. Taxonomy (GTDB): domain Bacteria; phylum Pseudomonadota; class Alphaproteobacteria; order Rhizobiales; family Hyphomicrobiaceae; genus Hyphomicrobium_B. Next base: position 4,235 of record JAYUCQ010000294.1, on the reverse strand, counting down.
CCCGGCGGTGATCAACGACCGGCTCGATGCGGTGTCGTTTATCCTCGACCGGCGGCGTTTGCTCGACGACGTTCGCCAGACCTTGCGGCGGTCGCCAGATATAGCTCGGGCCATGCCGCGGCTCAGTTTCGGTCGTGGCGGGCCGCGTGATCTGGTATCAATCGGCGCTGGGCTTGTCGCTGCAGACAGCGCCGCGCGCCTGCTTCAAGCCGCAGCCGATATCTTGGGCCTTCCTCCCGTTCTTGATAGCATCGCGAAACGTTTAGCCTCGCCACCGAAGCGGCTCTCGGCTGCACTAACGGCCGCGCTTGTCGATGATCCACCGCATTTGCGCCGCGACGGCGGCTTTGTGCGCAAGGGTTATAGCGCCAGCCTTGATGCCGCGCTGACGTTACGCGATGACAGCCGTTCCGTTCTGGCACGCCTCGAAGCCCGGTATGTTGACGAGAGCGGCATCAAGACTCTCAGGGTCCGTCATAACAATATCCTGGGCTACTTCGTTGAGGTGACACAGCTCAACGCCAAGCCGCTGCAATCGCCGCCCTTGAGCGACGTCTTCCGGCACCGTCAAACGATGGCCAACGCAGTTCGATTTTCGACCGCTGAATTGCTTGAAGCCGAAGGCTTGATCGCGTCCGCCTCAGAACGCGCGCTGAACCTTGAGCAGGAAATTTTTGCCGATCTCGTGCGTCACGTCACGGAAGCGGAAAACGCAGTCTGTGAAGCCGCCAGCGCCTTGGCTGAACTCGACGCGGTGAGCGCGCTCGCCACTCTCGCACTGGAACAGGGCTACGTCAGACCGATCGTCGATGACAGCGATGCCTTTGAGATCATTGGCGGCCGTCACCCTGTTGTGCAGCAGGCCTTGGCGCGGGCACAGTCAGGTGCCTTTATCGGCAACGACTGCGTGCTGGGCCGGCCGGGAAGCGCGCCGCCGCCGGGTTTCGACGAATTGCCCGACGCCCGCATTTGGCTGGTCACTGGGCCGAACATGGCCGGCAAGTCAACGTTTCTGCGCCAGAATGCGCTGATCACCGTCATGGCGCAGATGGGGTCTTACGTTCCTGCCAAATCCGCCACCATTGGCGTTGTCGATCGCTTGTTTTCACGCGTCGGCGCGTCCGATGATTTGGCCCGTGGCCGCTCGACATTTATGGTCGAGATGGTCGAGACCGCGGCGATCCTCAATCAGGCAACGTCAAAATCACTGATCATTTTGGATGAAATCGGCCGCGGCACAGCAACCTTCGACGGTTTGTCGATTGCCTGGGCGACGGTTGAATATCTGCATGATGTCACCAAAGCCCGCGCTCTGTTCGCGACCCACTATCATGAGTTGACGGCTCTTGCCCGCAAGCTCGCGGGTGTCGCGAATGTCACGATGGACATCACCGATTGGCAGGACGAGATTGTATTTCTTCACAAGGTGAAACCGGGTGCAGCCAGCCGCTCATATGGCATTCAAGTTGCCAAGCTTGCGGGTCTGCCGCAGCCGGTTCTGACGCGCGCTAAGCAGGTTTTGGCATTGCTCGAGAAAAGTGACCGGCGTCCGAAGGACAGTGGCGGCGGGCTCGACGATCTGCCGCTGTTTGCGTCGGCCCGGCCCCAGTCGGGCCCCCTCATCACACCCGACTCAGCTGTTGAAACCGCTTTGGCAGCCCTCCGTCCCGATGAATTAACCCCCAAAGCCGCCCTCGAAGCACTGTATGCTTTAAAGGCGCTGGCTGGTGCCAAACCCAAAAGGGACACCTAACAATCCTCATGCTGCAACCCGCCCCGTATTTTGACCCAGCGGCGCTCCGAAGCGAATTGACGGCCATGTTCAACGCTCATGGCTCTGCTGGTGAAACGCGTCCGCATTTGATTGCCCGCTTGAAAACACTGGTCACAGACGCGCGGGCGGCGGCGCGCACGGCGCTGGAAATTGAAGGTAATGGGCGCAAGTGCGCCGCCAGCCTGTCTCACTTTCAAGACGAACTGATTTGCCTCGTCTGCGACTACACGGTGGCGCATGTTTACCGCGCCACCAATCCTTCTGATGCTGAACGCATGGCCATCGTTGCGACCGGCGGCTATGGCCGCGGGCTTCTTGCACCGGGGTCCGATATCGATCTCTTGTTTTTGCTGCCCTACAAACAAACGCCTTGGGGTGAGAGCGTTGCCGAGTACATGCTCTACATTCTGTGGGATCTCGGTTTTAAAGTCGGGCACGCGACGCGCACCGTAGACCAGTGCGTCAAGCTTGGTATTGCCGATATGACGATCCGGACGGCGCTTCTTGACGCCCGTTTGGTTCACGGCGATCAAGCGTTGTTCAGAGCCCTTGAGGCTCGCTTTCAGTCGGATGTTGTTAAAGGAACCGCGCGGGCCTTTATCGATGCCAAAATGCAAGAACGCGATTTGCGCACGCGTCAGGCCGGCGAAAGCCGTTACAAAGTCGAGCCAAACATCAAAGACGGTAAGGGCGGACTTCGCGATCTCCATACCCTCAATTGGCTGTCGAAATACGTTTTTGGCCAGGAAGTCGGCGCCGCTGCCGTGGCGGCTGGGCTCTACACGGACGAAGAAGTCCAGACTTTCCGCCGCTGTGAAGACTTTTTGTGGAGCGTGCGCTGCTTTCTGCATTTTCTAACCGGCAGAGCCGAAGAGGTGCTGTCCTTCGACGTACAGCCGATTATGGCGCAAAGCCTTGGTTACACGTCACGCAGCGGTATGCGGGCGGTTGAACGCTTCATGAAACACTACTTCCTGATCGCCAAGGACGTCGGCGATTTGACCGCAATTTTATGCGGCACGCTGGAAATGCATCAGCTGAAATCAACGCCGGGCTTGTCACGCTATCTCAATCCACTGACATGGCGGGCGCGCCGCGACGTGCGGCAGAAAACCGATTTCCGCGTTGACAATGACAGGCTGAATGTTGCTGACGCCGATGTCTTTACACGCGACCCCATGAACCTGATCCGGCTTTTTAAGCAGGCCGAGCGAACCGGCGGCCTGTTGCATCCCGATGCCGTTCGCCTGCTGCGGAATTCTGTGCGGTTGATCGACGATAAACTGCGCACTGACCCCGAAGCCAACCGTTTGTTTCTCGAACTGCTGACGCAAAGCGCCAATCCCGACGCGATCTTGCGGCGCATGAATACCACCGGCGTGCTTGGCCGCTTTATTCCGGAGTTCGGCCGGGTGGTGGCGATGATGCAATTCAATATGTACCATCACTTCACGGTCGATGAGCATCTCTTGCGCACCGTCGGCAATTTGACGGCAATTGAATCTGGCGACCTGATTGCCGAGTTGCCGTTGTCAACGGCGGTCATCAAATCCATTCAGAACCGCCGCGCGCTTTACGTTGCGGCGTTCCTGCACGACATCGGCAAGGGCCGCAAAGAAGACCATTCGATTGTTGGCGCGCGTATTGCTCGCAAGATATGTCCCAGACTTGGCCTGACGGCCGCTGAGACAGACTTGGTCGTCTGGCTTATCGAACAGCACCTGACCATGAGCAACGTTGCCCATTCGCGCGACATATCTGACCCCGGTACGGTGCGCGCGTTTGCGGATGTGGTGCAAAGTCCGGAGCGGCTCAAATTGCTGCTGATATTGACCTGCGCCGATATTCGCGCCGTTGGCCCCGGCGTATGGAATGGCTGGAAAGGCCAGCTGCTGCGGACGCTTTACCACGAGACCGAACCCCTGGTGGCTGGCGGGCATACGCAATTTACCCGCAAAGAACGCATCGAAGAAGCGCAAGCGGCGCTGCGCACGGCGCTCGTTGGCTGGCCAGTCGCTGAGGTCAACCGGTTTATCGACCGCCACTACCAAAGCTATTGGCTGCGAACCGACACCAAGACGCAGGTTGAACACGCTGAACTGCTGCGTCAGGCACAAGGCGCCAAAACCAAGCTCGCCACACGCGTCAAGACGGACGCGTTTACGGCGATTACGGAATTGACCGTGTTCGCGCCCAATCACGCCCGCTTGCTGTCTCTGTTCGCAGGCGCTTGCGCAGCAGCAGGATCAAACATTGCCGGCGCCCACATCACCACGACGCGGGACGGGTTCGCCCTCGACACGTTTTTGCTGAACCGGGAATTTGCCGACGACGAAGACGAATTGCGCCGCGGCAAGCGGATCGGCGAAACCATCGACCGCTTGCTCGCGGGCAAAGACCGCTTGGCGGCGCTGTTGCAAAAGAAGCGGCCAGCGAGCCGGAGTGTCGAAGCCTTCACGGT
>JAYUCQ010000293.1:0-10182 GCA_043740265.1 Hyphomicrobium sp. | reverse complement strand
CGATTTTGGAATTGGTGTCAAAGCGCAGCGCATATGATCCCGTCAGATACTGCTTGGCGCCATCCAGGTCTTCCGGCGTCGGGCCATTGTCGGCCATCTTTTTCAACTCGGTGCGGATGATCGCCAAACTTTCCGCCATCGATTCATTCTTCGTCGCGACGCTGCCCGACAGAATGGATGTGTGCTGGAAGGGTTGAATGTAACTATAGACCGAATAGGCAAGCCCGCGCTTTTCGCGCACTTCCTCCATCAGCTTGGCCGAAAAGCCGCCGCCGCCGAGGATGTGATTGATAACGAACGCCGCCATGAAGTCCGGGTCTTTGCGCGGCATCGCGCCTTCACCGAAAATCGCAACCGACTGCGGCACGTTCATTTCGATGACTTTTTGCGCGCCGCCGCTGATGGGTTCGGTCTTGGTGACGGGAATGAGATCGGCCTTTTCGGGCAATCCGCCAAAGACTTCGTCGAGAACTTTGCCGAGCGTCGCCGCATCAATGTCGCCGACGGCAACAACCTTGAGATTGCTCTTGGCGAAGGTGCGCTTGTGGAAGGCTGCCAGATCGTCATGCGAAATCTTGGCAACCGTTTCTTTGGTGCCGTTGGCGGAGCGGCCGTAAGGATGACCTGGAAATGCCATCGCATACCACTCGTTGGCCGCAACCTTCTCCGGGTCTTTTTCCGCGTAGGCGAGGTTCGCCAGTAACTGCTGGCGGATACGACCTACTGCGTCGGGATCGAAGCGCGGCTTCGTCAACGCCAGCTTTAGTAGTGCCGTCGCCTTGTCGCGGTTTACCGTCAGAGTTTCGAGCGAGCCGTAAAGCGAGTCCTTGCTGTCCTCGAAGCTCATGTGCATGGCGATATCTTCCATGCGCTCCTGGAACGCCTCGGATTTAATATCGCCCGCGCCTTCGTCCATCATCGCGGTGATGAAATTGCCGGTGCCTTCTTTGCCGGCCGGATCTTGGCTGTTGCCGCCTTCAAAAGCGAAGCGCAGCGCCATCAGCGGCACGCCGTGTTCCTCAACGAGCCAGGCTTCGATACCACCGGGACTTTTCACAGACTGAATGTTCATTGCATTGGCCGGGCGGGTGAGAGTGACAACAACAAAGAACGCGACTATGGCAACGGCTATGGCTGCGTTAAAGCGGGCATAGCCGCGAATGCCAGCGAGAAGATTTGGAGCAACTGGTTTCATCAGCATCACCTCAACACGCTGCCAGCACCCGCAGGCGCGGGGGGAGCAGCCCGCTGGGCCGCGACACTTTTATCTGGGATGAGGTAGCCTGTGACCGAGCGGCGGATATCGAGATACTCCAGCGCGGCCTTCTTAACGTCTTCAAGCGTGACTTTCTGCAGCGCATCCGGCCAGCTTTCGATATCGGCGACCGTGCGCCCTACCGCGAGGTTCCAGCCGTAACGCCGCGCCAGCGTCGCCTGGTTGTCGCTCTCGTAGATGTAGTCGGCGATATAAGAACTCTTGGCGCGAACGAGTTCGCTTTCGGTCACGCCGTTCTTGGCAATATCGGCCAGAACTTCGTCCGACATGGCCTCAACTTTTTCCAGCGGCACGCCATCGGCTGCGACTGCGTAAATGGAGATCGTTCCGCTATCGAGGCCGCTGCCGGAATAGTCGCCGCCCGCGCTCGATGCCAAACCGGTTTCAACCACAAGCTTTTTGTAAAGGCGGCTGGTCGATCCCGAGCCCGCGATCTTCATCAGCAAATCCAGCGCTTCGGCTTCACCGGGCTTTGCGGTTGTGTAGGCTGGCGTCACGTAATAGCGGCTGAACGATGAGTTGCCGGCGCGGGCGTCTTTCAATTCCATACGCCGGGCAACGATTTGCGGCGGGTCTTGCGGCCGCGTGCGCTTGGCGCCGACAGTTGGCTGGGCTGGGAGTTTGCCGTAGGTCGCCTCAGCGAGCGTTTTGACCTCTTCTGCCGTCACATCGCCGGACACCACAAGGATGGCGTTGTTGGGGGCATAGTACTTTTTGTAATACGTGATCGCATCTTCCCGCGAGAGCTTTGCCATTTCGTGATACCAGCCGATGACCGGCACACCGTACGGATGGTTCAAATATAGCGCCGCATTCATCTGCTCATCGAAGACGGCTGAGGGATTGTTCTCGATACGCGAACGGCGCTCTTCTAGAATCACATCGCGCTCTGTCGTCACTTCCTTTTCGTCGAGACGCAGGTTGACCATGCGGTCGGCTTCCATCTCCATCATCTTGGGCAGACGATCCTTGGACACGCGCTGGAAGTAAGCCGTTGCGTCGTGACCCGTGAAGGCGTTGTCCTGACCGCCCAGGCGGCCAACAATCTTTGAGAATTCGCCAACCGGAATTTTTTCCGTCGACTTGAACATCAAATGCTCGAGGAAGTGAGCGATACCCGACGTGCCGCGCACTTCATCTGCGGCGCCTACTTTGTACCAGACCATGTGTGTGATGACCGGCGCCCGGTGATCGGGAATGACAACAACCTGCATGCCGTTGGAGAGTTTGAACTCGCTGGCGCGGGTGGCGTTGGCAGCAGCGAAAGCATGAGGATTCATTGCGAGCATAGACAGCGCCATTATGAGAGTTGCAAGGATCGAGCGGACCGGAAGCGTGAGAGGCCGGAAGAAATTAAGCGTCGGGCTGAGCATCAGGTGTCCTTCAGTCACGCGGCTTCGTCAAATGTGGCCACGTATCGGCTTAGGATAAGGCCCCCAGAATAGCCGGGGCGTAAGGCCGGAGAGACGTCGGTTTCAGAGCTGGGATTTTAACCAACATGCCCCGCGTTTACAGAGGCCGAGAAATCGCTGTTCGAGGCGGTAAAGTCAAATGACAAGCTGGTCATGTCAGCACCGCACGACCGCTGGTGAAGCCGGCAAATAACCATTATATTCAGAGAATTGCTTCAAGCGCCCACGTCAACCCGAGGCCCGCCTGACTATTGAGCCGCGTCGTCGCCGCTGTTCCACTTTTTGACAGCAGTGAAAACAGACGCGCGGCACGGCCCCATCGGGCCCTCGGCGAGGTCGGCGTTGCTATCGCCTTGCTGCTTGGCCTGATCGTAATGGACCTTGCAGTATTCGGCCTGCTTTTTCTCTAAATCGGCCTGGCTGACCTGACGCTTGGCGTCGTGGTCTTCAACACCTGGAATGGCATTCGCCACCGCGGCACCATTCGAACCCGGCGCCGGCAATTTATCGAGACCCGGCGGCACGACCAGCGGCGAACGCTCAGCCAGTGTCGGATCCTTTTTGACGGAACCGGTGCTATTGAGGCCAACGGCATCGAAAAGCTTGCCGTTAAGCTGGACGTCATCCACCATCCCGCAGCCAGCGAAGCTCGCCGTCAATGCGAGCGCCGACGCGCGTACAGCTATTTTAGCGAATAGTTTCAAGGTCATAGGTTCCCCCGGGGCAGCCCGGACGCAAATTCCCCAGCAAAATCAATACGGCGCGTTTACGGCGCCATTACGACTCGGCCCTCGTCGTGTCATACAGCAGCCCGGCCACGCCAGCAACGATGGCCACGTCGGCAATGTTAAAAACGTACCAGTAAAACCCGAAAGCGTGGGCTGAGAAGAAGTCTGCGACGCCACCAAGCACGATCCGGTCGATGGCATTGCCGAGCGCGCCGCCGATAATCAGCGCCAGGCTCCAGGCCATGACGCTGCTATGGGTGGTTCGGTTGAGCCAAACCCACAACGCCGCGCTTGCCGCGATCGCAAAACCAGCCAGCAGATATTGGCCTGTCTGGCTGCTTTGGTTGAACAGCGAATAGCTAATGCCAATATTCTTCACGTACACGAGATCGAAGAACGGCGTGAGGACGACGCGGCCCTTAGCGGCGATGTCGTAGACGTTGAGCATCCACCACTTGTGTGCCTGATCAACGGCAACGGTCGCCGCCACAACCGCAAGCGCCAGCGGCGCCCAGCGCGACCAGAGCCAATTGCGATCAGATATTTTTTCTTCAACGATCATATGCACTCTGAATTGATGCGTCAGGTAAATCCGCCTCGCCTGGGTCTATCCCCCTCCCCTCGACGGGGAGGGGTTAGGGGTGGGGTGGAGAGCTAGGCGTGATAGACGATTTGTCGTCCAAAACGGTGGCCAGATTTAATTGATTTGGCTTCTACCACCAGTCCCTCGGCATCTCCCCACCCCTAACCCCTCCCCGCTGGGGAGGGGGAACGTACGGAGACACCCTCAAACACACCACAACTTGAATTCGCGGCACGGCGCTTTCCATCACGCCTTGGCCTGCCTATCGATTTCACGCACGGCTGCGGCGTCGCGGGCGGAGAGATCGGGATAAGCTTTGTCGGACCCGACATCCTTAGTGATGCGCCACGAGCGCGCACACTTTTTGCCTTCCGCGAGTTTGAACTGAACGCAAACTCCGCTGCCTGGCCTGATAAACAGTTCGGCGGTACCGTCACTGTCATCCACATCTACGGTACCGCGTGACCCTAGAACCAGTTTGAGATCGCTTGTGATACACACTTCCGCAAGATCGACGTTGTTGGTGCCTTCAGGACCATCCTGGAATGCTGCCATTAAATCTAGATCGTTGACGTAGACCACGGGTGCTGCTTCGAGGCTTGAGCCGATCTGCTTCTCCGCCCGAGCGATTTCCAGCCTAGCGGTAACTTCTCTGCGCACTTCCTTCACCCGATCCCACTTGGCGGCGAGGTTGTCGTCACGCCATTCGCGCGGAATTTTCGGGAAGGGTAGCAGGTGCACGCTCTCGGTACCTTCCGGGCGATATTGCATCCAGGCTTCTTCGGCCGTGAACGACAAGATCGGCGCCAGCCACTTGATCATCGCGTCGCAAATCGCATCGATCACTGTCAGCGCCGCCTTGCGCTTCAGGCTTGACGGCGCTTCGCAATACAGCGCGTCCTTGCGGATATCGAAATAGAATGCCGAGAGTTCCGTATTCATGAACTGCGTCAAAAGCCCGACGACCTTGCGATAGTCGTAGTGCTTGTAAGCCTGCGTGATGTCGTGCTCCAGCTCCGCCAAGCGATGCAGCATTAACCGTTCAAGCTCGAAGGGTTTCATTTCATTGAAAGACACGTGGTCATCAGGCTTCAAATGCTCCAGCGCACCCAGCATCCAGCGCAGCGTGTTGCGCAGCTTGCGATAGGTCTCGCTGAAGGTTTTCAGAATTTCAGGCCCGATGCGCAAATCGTCGGAATAGTCAGACGCCGCCACCCAAAGCCGCAAAATATCCGCGCCCGACTTCGCCATCACATCTTGCGGCGCGACGACGTTGCCGAGCGACTTCGACATTTTCTGACCCTTCTCGTCGAGGACGAAGCCGTGGGTCAGCACGACGTCATAGGGCGCATGGCCGCGCGTGCCGCAACTCTCGATCAGGGAGGAATGGAACCAACCGCGATGCTGGTCCGAGCCTTCGAGGTACATGACCTTGTCCTGCCCGCCATCGACATGGCGCGTCAGACCTTTGAGGCCAGGGAAAGCCACGGGGTCTTCGAGTGTAAACGCGTGCGTCGAACCGGAATCGAACCAGACATCGAGCACGTCCTTGATCTGCTCCCAGTGCGCCATCTCGGCGTCGGGGATGATACCTTTCAAGAAGCGTTCTTTGGCGCCAGCTTCAAACCAAACGTCAGCACCTTTTTCCGCGAAGGCCTTTTCGATGCGTGCTGAAAGTTCAGCCGATTTCGCGCCATGCTTGCCATTGCCTGGCAACACTTCTTCCGTTTCGATGTTGCGGAACACCGTGATCGGCACGCCCCAGGCGCGCTGCCGCGACACCACCCAATCTGGCTTCGATTCAATCATGCCGGTGATACGGTTCTGCCCCGACTTCGGCACCCACTCGGTTTTTTTGATTTCGGACAGCACGACCTGACGCAGCGTCGGCGCGTTGTGACCACTCTGGCTTGCGCTCGGCGACTCCCCTGTGGGGAGCCGGCCGCCGAGCGCGGAAAGAGGCTTATCCATACTTATGAACCACTGCGGCGTGTTGCGGAAAATAACCGGCTTTTTCGAGCGCCAGGAATGCGGATACTGATGCTTCAAGCGTCCGCGCGCGATGATGTTACCCGCCTCCTGCAGCGCCTTGATCACCGCGTCGTTGGCGTCGCCTTTGTCGCCGTTTTCTTTCAGAACGCGTTTGCCGGTGAAGCCGGGCGCGGCGTCGGTCATGACGCCATCGGCGTCGACAGTGAACGGCACCGTCGTGTCGATGCCGCGATCGCGCAGCGCTTTTTGGTTCTTGGTCCAGATGATGTAGTCGTCCGCACCGTGACCCGGTGCGGTGTGGACAAAGCCCGTGCCCGTGTCGTCGGTGACGTGATCGCCGTCGAGGAGGGGGACGTCGAAATCGTATCCGAGGGCTGCGAGTGGGTGAGCGCATGCCATACTTTTCAGATTTTGCGGCTCGACTGCGGCGAGCCGCTCATAGCTTTCGACCTTCGAAACCTTAAACACATCTGCCGCAAGTTTATCGGCGAGAATGAACTTGTCGCCAACGTGCGCCCAGTTTCCATCGGGGGACGCAGTCACCTGATAAAGCCCGTAGGCGATTTTGTTATTGAAGCTGATCGCGCGATTGCCAGGAATTGTCCACGGCGTCGTGGTCCAGATGACGATCGACGCATCTTTCAGTGCAGAGATCTGAGCGTCTTCCATTTGCTCGGCTTCGAGCGACGTTTTTCCATGCCCAGAAGCTGCTCGCCGGGTCAAAGGAAACTTCACCCAGATCATATCGCTCTGGTAATCCTGATACTCAATCTCGGCTTCCGCCAGCGCCGTCTTTTCAACCACGCTCCACATCACTGGCTTCGAGCCGCGATAGAGCTGCCCGGTCGCGGCAAACTTCATCAGCTCGCGCGCAATCGTCGCTTCGGCCGGAAAGCTCATCGTCGAATACGGGTGGTCCCAATCACCCACCACACCTAACCGCTTGAACTCCTCGCGCTGCACGCCGAGCCAATGCTTGGCGAACTCGCGGCACTCTCCGCGAAATGCGTTCATCGCTTTCGGATCGGAAAAGTTCGGCTTCTCTTTTCCTTTGGCCCGATACGCTTCTTCGATCTTCCATTCAATCGGCAGGCCGTGGCAATCCCACCCCGGTACATAGTTGCTATCGTGGCCAAGCATCTGCTGGCTCTTGACCACAAGGTCTTTGAGAATTTTATTCAGCGCGTGGCCGATGTGGATATCGCCGTTCGCATACGGCGGGCCATCATGCAGGGTGAACTTGACCCGGCCCATCGATTGCGCGCGCAATTTTTTATAAAGCCCGATCTCGTCCCAGCGCTTGAGCAGTTTCGGCTCAAGCTCCGGTAAACCGGCGCGCATCGGAAATTCCGTCTCGGGCAGGAACAGCGTCTTCGACCAGTCGCGGCCGCCATCTTCCTTGATGCCAGACTCTCCCGCACCCGCCGCCGCTAGCTTGGCGCTTGCCGCACTCTCCGCTTTGGCTGGCTTCTCGCCCTGTGTCTTGGGAGGCGCGCTCTTGTCCTTCGACATATCGGTACGGTCTTTCAAGTTTAGATCAAATCAGCGCGCGTTCTAGCAAGGGGGAACCCAACACGCAAAGGCGGCATCTACACGACCCCTCCCCCTTGAGGGGGGAGGAAGGAACGCCATGAGTTACGTCGCGTGCCGGTGTGGCTTCAACACGAAAAAACGCGGCGCAACTCATCCTTGGCGTTCCAGGTGGGGGTGTCTCGGAAAAGCTCAGAACACCCCCACCCGGTGCGTCCAGCGGCTTAGCTCGCCACACTGTATATGGACGAACTGCGATGCCGAGCTAAGTCGCGGACGCACCGCCCTCCCCCCTCAAGGGGGAGGAAAGCAGCAGACGCGCCCGCGCCACATCCTCATGCATCTGCGCGACCAGCTCATCACCCGACGAAAATTTCCTGTCGCCGCGAACGAAATCGACGAACTCAACATCCATCTCGTGGCCGTAAAGATCGCCGTCGAAATCAAAGAGAAACACTTCCAGTACCGGCATCCCGTCATCGAACGTCGGCCTCGTGCCGAGGTACGCCGCCGCGTCATGCGTCTGCCCGTCAACGTGCGCGCGCACCGCGTAAATGCCGTGGCCAAGGCTGGTGCCCTTCGGCATCGGCACATTGGCGGTTGGATAGCCCAATCCGGTTCCGCGCTTAGCGCCGCCGACAACTTTACCGGCCACGCGCCAGTTTTCGCCGAGCATATGCGCCGCGCCTCGAACATCACCCTGCGCCAAGTGCAGCCGCACGCCGGATGATGAGAACGCTTCACCAGCTTCCGCGACCGGCGGCATCACGGTGACGCCAAAGCCAAGCTGCTCGCCGGCATGAACCATCAGTTCCGGATTGCCGCCGCGCTTGTTGCCGAAATAAAAATCATAGCCGATGATGACATGCGCAACGCCAAGGCCCGCGACCAGCACGCGCTCGATGAACTCGTCGGCTTTGAGCGCCGCTAGTTGATGATCGAAGTGCTCGACGAAAGCGACCTTCAAGCCCAGCGTTTCAAGCAACGCCAGCTTGCGTTTCAACGGCGTCAGCCGGAAATGTTGCTCTCCCGGCTGGAAAAACTCGCGCGGATGCGGCTCAAATATCATCGCGCCGGATGGCCGCCCCAGCGCCTTGGCCTGCATCACGGCTTCATTCAAAAGCACGCGATGTCCCAGATGCACGCCGTCGAAATTGCCGATCGCCACAACGGCTGAGCGCGCAGTAATCGGCACATGCGTATGACCGTGAACGACTTGCATACTTGCTGCGAACCTTCATCGAATCGTCATCCCCGCGGAGGCGGGGATCTGTCCAAGACCGCGACTGAGTACTGCCCCTCACTTGCACGGATCCCCGCATTCGCGGGAATGACGGAAATTGGAAAGTCGCATTCGCTCCTGCGGATGAGTGCTTGATTCTACTTAGGACGCCCGGGAACCATCAGCACGGCTTCACCTGTCAGCACCGGCTTGCCGCCGACCGAGCACGTGCACTCGAATTTTGCGCGACGCTTATCTGGGATCAACTCAACCAGACGAACCAAGCTCTCGACGCGATCGTCGATCTTGACCGGGCCTTTGAAGTTCAACGACTGCGAAATGTAAATCGCGCCCGGACCCGGCAGCTTCATGCCGAACAGCGCCGAGATATAGCCCGCCGACAAAATCCCGTGCGCGATGCGCTCTTTGAAGATCGTCTTCGCCGCATAATCGGCATCGATATGCACCGGGTTGTAATCACCCGACAAAGCGGCGTAGGCGACAATATCGGCTTCGGTCACAATGCGCGACATCGAGGCTTCCTGGCCAACCGACAGGTCTTCGAAGTATTTTGTGCGTCCGGCGGTCGCGAGCATGCCTGTCGTCCTCGTTGCATAGACCATTTGGGTGCTCCGCGAGACATTCCCCCGGCAGTGACACGCAGCGACAGTAGCGGGCGGCTGCAAAGCCCGCAATGGACGGCGAATGGCTTGTCCTGCGGCCTTGTTTCCAAGGTCTGCCGTTGCCCAAACGTGGCCCAAAGCCGATTTCTGAGGTTGCTTCAGCCAACAATTTGGCGCTATAAGACGCCATTCCCAATTCTCAACGACGATTAAACCTTAGCGGCGCCTAGCTGCCAAGGTCTGGAGCAGAACAATCATGAGCGACCGCCGCCCTCTGATGCCCAAAGCCACCGCTGTCTGGCTTGTCTCGAATACGGGTCTGGCGTTTGACCAGATTGCTGAGTTCTGCGGGCTGCATCCCCTCGAAGTCAAAGGCATTGCCGACGGTGACGTCGCTCAAGGCATTAAGGGCATGGACCCGGTCACCAACGGCCAGCTGACGCGCGAAGAAATCGCTCGTGCAGAAAAGGATCACGGCCACAAGCTGAAGCTCGCCGTGAGCAAAGTTGAAATGCCGGATGCGCCGCAAACGCGCAAAGGCCCGCGCTATACTCCGGTCTCGCGCCGTCACGACCGGCCGAACGCCGTGCTGTGGTTGTTGCGCAATCATTCGGAGCTGAAAGACAGCCAGCTTATGCGCCTTGTCGGCACGACCAAACCGACCATCACGCAAATCCGCGATCGCACGCACTGGAACTCGGCGCAGCTGACACCGCAGGATCCCGTGACGCTGGGTCTGTGCTCACAAATCGATCTCGATGCCGAAGTCAACAAAGCCGCCCGCCGCCTGGATCGCGACCGCAAGGACGGCGGCAA
>JAYUCQ010000292.1:0-10235 GCA_043740265.1 Hyphomicrobium sp. | reverse complement strand
TCAACCGCTCCAGGTTGGCCGGCGTTATGAACCCCTGCCGCAGCGCTATTTCCTCGGGGCTCGCGACCTTCAGGCCCTGGCGCTTTTCGATTGTGGCGACATAGTTGGCTGCCTCCAGCAGGCTATCGGGTGTTCCCGTATCAAACCAGGCAAACCCGCGTCCCATCTTTTGGACGTTCAAATCACCGCGCTTCAGGTAGGCATCGTTAACGGCTGTAATTTCCAATTCACCGCGCGCCGACGGCCTCAGATTTTTGGCAATTTCGACGACATCGTTGTCGTATGCATAGAGTCCGAGCACTGCCCAATTCGACTTTGGTTGAATGGGCTTTTCCTCAATTGATGTCGCCCGGCCCTTGTCGTCGAAGGCGACCACGCCGTAACGCTCCGGGTCGGCCACTTGATGGGCGAATACGGTGGCCCCTTTGCGCGGCGCAAAGGCGTCCTTCACCATTTCGGAAAGGCCGTGGCCGTAGAAGATATTATCGCCCAAAATCATGGCGCACGGGTCTTTACCAATAAACCGCTCGCCAATGATAAACGCCTGCGCCAGACCATCGGGACGCGGCTGTTCGGCGTAGCTGAGGTTCAGGCCCCACTGCCGTCCGTCACCCAGCAGGTTGGCGAAGCCCGGCAAATCGCGCGGCGTCGAAACGATCAATATGTCGCGCACGCCACCCAGCATCAGCACCGACAGCGGATAGTAAATGAGCGGCTTGTCGTAGACCGGCAAGATCTGCTTCGACACCGTCAGCGTCATGGGGTAGAGCCGCGTGCCGCTGCCGCCCGCTAGAATAATCGCCTTCATCGCTTCCCCTCAAACACCGCTAGTGTGCCAGCAGCCGAACCGTCTCCGCCACGCCCTTCTGCCACGGCGGCAGCACAATACCAAACGTGTCGCGGATTTTTGCCGTATCGAGCACGCTATACGCGGGGCGCTTAGCGGGCAGCGGATAGTCCGCCGTTGGTATCGCCTCGAGTTTCGGCGTTTTAAACCCGGCTTTCGCCGCGTGCTCAAAAATTTCCTGCGCAAAACCGTGCCACGTCGTCTCGCCGCCCGCGACCAGATGATAGGTACCCCAACGGGCTGCCTGCTTTTTATCATCGACTTGCGCGGCGATATCCAGCAGCGCCGCCGCAATATCACCGGCGCACGTCGGCGTGCCGGTCTGGTCCGCGATGACGCGCACGACGTCACGCTCAGCTCCCAGCCGCAGCATCGTCTTCAAGAAGTTGCTGCCGTCCGGTCCATACACCCACGCCGTCCGAACGATAATGTGCTGATCGAGCGCCGCCCGCACACCGTCTTCCCCCGCCGACTTTGTCTGTCCATAAACACTGAGTGGATTGCGTCTAAAATTCTCGCAATAGGGTGACGTCTTGTGACCATCAAAAACAAAGTCCGTTGAGATATGGATCAACGGCACACCGTGCGAGGCGCACCAATCCGCCAGCCGAGCGGGGCCTTGGGCATTGAGGGCAATCGCCGCCGCCTGATCGGTCTCGGCCTTGTCAACCGCGGTATAGGCTGCCGCGTTGATCACAACCGAGGGCTGAGCCCAGTCAAGGAATGCCGCAACGCTTTTTGCATCTGTCAAATCAACATGAGGCCGCCCGGCAACGACGATCGCTTGTCCGCGTTCCGCCGCAGCCTTTGTAAGCGCCTTTGCCACCTGGCCCGACGCGCCAATGACGGCGATTGGCAAACCGCTCATCGACGACATCCCACCTACGCCGCAGCCGCAGCCGCGTTTTTCTTGATCAGGCCCAAGCGCTCGCCCGAATATGTTTTGAGGCGCAGCGGCAGCCACCACATCTCATTTTCCAGATACCAGGCGACGGTCTTTTTCAAACCCGTCTCAAATGTCTCTTGCGCTTTCCAGCCCAGCTCACGCTCGATTTTAGCGGGATCGATCGCATAGCGATAATCGTGCCCAGGCCTATCCTCGACGAACGAAATGGCCGACGTGTGCGAGGCGTCGTCGTCGCGGGGCGCAGCCTCATCCAGAAGTTCACAGATTTTGTGCACAACCTCGAGATTGCTTTTCTCGTTGCGGCCGCCAACCACGTAGCGTTCGCCCGGCGTGCCCTTGGTCACAACGGCATAAAGCGCGCGGGCGTGATCCTCGACGTACAGCCAATCGCGCACGTTGATGCCCATACCGTAGACCGGCAGATCGCGCCCGAGCAACGCGTTGGAAATCATCAGCGGGATCAGTTTTTCCGGGAAATGAAACGGCCCATAGTTATTAGAGCAATTCGACAACACGACGGGCAGGCCGTAGGTCCGGTGCCACGCCATGACCAAATGGTCCGATGCCGCCTTGCTGGCTGAATAGGGTGATGACGGGTCATACGCCGTCGTCTCGGAGAACAGCCCGTCGTCGCTGAGCGACCCAAACACCTCGTCCGTCGAAATATGCAAAAACCGGAACGCTTCTTTCTGCCGGTGCGGCAGCTCATTCCAATAGCCACGCGCCGCTTCAAGCATCGCGTATGTACCGCTGATATTCGTCTCAATGAACGCCGCCGGTCCCGTAATCGAGCGATCAACGTGGCTTTCGGCCGCCAGATGCATGATCGCATCCGGGCGTTCTAAGCGCAGGATGTCGCTCACCGCTTGCCGGTCGCAGATATTGACCTGATAGAAAGAATATTTCGGGTTGCCGGCGATGCTCTCTAGCGAGCGCAGGTTTGACGCATAGGTCAAGCAATCGATATTGACGACATCGACGCCAAGTTCGCCAACCAGCAGCCGGCACACAGCCGAGCCAATAAATCCAGCGCCACCCGTGACTACAATTTTCATCGCAACTGACATCACACGGCGGGCCAAGCCAAAAAACCTGAGCAGCCAAACGCATGAAGCCGCCTGTCGACGCGCTTTGAGCCACTCGTTTACAAAATCGCAGGAATCCGTTGACAGGGCGTTAAGCGTGCCACGCGCCGCCGGGCGAGACGTAGCCGTCTCGCCCAATCGCCGTTCTCCCATCAATAAAACTCCTCAACGATCACGAGCCCGGCGCCTCCCGCGCCACCGGCAAAACCTGTGGCCGAGTTGGAACCCGCACCCGATCCCCCCGCACCCGGTGCGCCGCCGATGGCACCCGCTGCCGCAGCCGTCGAGCCACGCGGGCCGCCGCCGAACGGGCCGGGGACACCGCTGCCGCAGATGAAAACGGTCGCGCTTTGGCGCAGGGCGTTGCCGCCTCCAGCACCCGTGCCATTGATGCTGCCGCCCGTTCCGGCCGCAGGCGACGCGCCACCCAGAGAAAAAGTAATCGCCGTGCCCGACGCCATACCGACGCCACCAAGACCGCCCGGTGCCGTCAGCAACGCGCCGAACGATGTCGCGCCGCCAGTGCCACCCGTGCCATTCGCCGCCGCGCCAGCGGCACCCGCCGCGCCAACCGTAACGGTCACCGTTGCCGTGCCCGTGACATCGTAGACGCCTTCGCCATACGAGCCCGACGCGCCGCCGCCGCCACAACACGCAGCCGATGCAGCAGCCGTCGCGCCCGCTCCGCCGCCGCCGCCGCCAATGGCCCGTACGCGAACCCGCTTGACGCCCGAAGGCTTTGTCCATGTGCCCGACGCCGTGAACGTCTGCACCGTCGGTTTGGCTACAAGCAGCGCCTGCACTTGCGCGCCTGTCAGATCAACGGCCGACGCAACTGCACCTGTATTGTTGCCCTTGATAGAGTTCGCAGCCATCGTCGCCAGCTTGGCGTTTGTCACGACGTTGGCCGCTATCGTTGTCGCCAGCGATCCAGCCGCATTGGTGACGTCGCCGGAGAACGCCGGCATGCACGCCGTTGGCACTGTCGTTAAGTCAGTGGCCGAGGCCGTCGCGCCCGTGTTGTTGCCTTTGATCGCATTCGCTGCCATCTGCGCCGACTTCGCATTGGTCACGGCATTGGCCGCAATCGTCAGCGTGCCCGTCGACGTATCAAGCGTTGCATCGCCACCAACGGTGAAGCCGCCGAAGACGCCGGCGCTGTTGAACTGCACCTGGCCGCTCGCACCACCCGGCGATCCACCACCACCACCCGGCGGCGTAAACCACGTGGCGTCTTCGCGCAGATACCGCGTCGTGCCAGCGGTGGCGCCTGGATCTGGCACGAGGCCGGCCGCATGCGACACCCCTGATGCCACGAACGCCGGCAGCATCGCCGATACCTGCACTACGGTTAGATCAGCCGCGTTGGCCGTTGCACCAGTATTGTTGCCCTTGAGCGTCGCCGCCGCCATTTGCGCCGCTTTGGCATTCGTCACCGCGTTGGCCGAAATGGTTGTGGCGAGCGTACCTGAGGTATTTGTCACATCACCGCTCAGCGCCGCCATTTGCGCCGCTTGCAGGGAGCCCGTCGCCTGCGTCGAAAGGTTGACGCTCGACGCTGTTGCTAGCGCACCCAGCCCTGAAACGTCTGTATTGGCAATCGCCAGCATCGTCTTGACTTGCGCCGCCGTTAGATCCGCAGCGTTTGCGGTTGCACCGGTATTGTTACCTTTGAGCGTCGACGCCGCCATTTGCGCCGCCTTCGCGTTGGTCACGGCATTGGCGGCGATCGTCAGCGCCAGCGATCCTGCTGTATTCGTCACGTCGCCGGTGTGAGCCGGTTCCTGCGCCGCTTGCAGCGTTCCCGCCGCTTGCGTCGAGAGGTTGACGCTCGACGCCGTTGCCAGTGCGCCTAGGCCAGTGACGTCAGTGTTGGCAATCGCCAGCATCGTCTTGACTTGCGCCGCCGTCAGATCGGCCGCGTTTGCTGTGGCACCGGTGTTGTTGCCTTTGAGCGTCGCTGCCGCCATTTGCGCCGCCTTCGCATTCGTCACAACATTTGTAGCAATCGTGGTCGTGAGCGACCCGGCCGTGCTCGTCACGTCGCCGGTGTGTGCCGGCATTCTGGCCGCCGTGATCGTGCCACTGGCTTTAGCGCCCCCGAGATCAATTGTACCACCAAGGTTGGCGAGCGTCAGATTGGCTTCAACGACATCGATATCGATTTCGCTGTTGACGGTGTCGTCGGTGACGGTGACTTTCGCCGACCCCGCATTGATCTTCTTCAATTCAAGATTGACGCTGGTCTTCTGTTTGAACACGCCGACGCCGGCTGTGCCGACATTCGACGCCGTATTCGCTTCCCCGCCGCCGAGTGCAGTATTCGGAAACGTGCAGGCGCCCGTCGTCTTGTTGATCAAAATCGCTTCGTTAAACGTCGAGCCGTTGGCGCTGACCTTGAAATGAAAATCATCATCGCCAGTCAGGCCAATTTCGGCGCGGCCGGAAAACGCTGTCTGAAACAGGAAGCTCGCAGTGTCCGCCGCGGCCGCCTTGTTGATCTTGATCTGGTGACCGTTGCCGATGTTGTTGAACAACGACGCAGCGCTTCCAACCGCAAACTTATTGGTCGTATCCGGTGTCGCGTTGACGCCTAGCGTTGCCGGATTGATCGGCGTGTAGCGCACATCACCACGGGCATTGTTGTGGTATTGCGGGTGATCATCAGCCGAAAGACCCGTCAGGCCGCTATGTGCCGTAACCCCGCCCGAGAGCGTTGTCCACGCAGCCCCATCAAAGGCGACGGCGATATTTTCGTCGGCAATCCACGTGATCCAGCCTTCCTTCGGCGGATAAAACAGCCAAGCCGCGTCCTGAAAGGCGGTGATGGTGTTTGCCTGTCCAGCCCAGGCGCCGGTTGGACTGGCGGCGACGATATAGCGGTCGCCTTCAGCCGGAGTTGCCGGTGGCGTCGCCAGATTGCGATCCAGTACAGTCAACTGCACGACGCAATCAAGCGCCCTCAAAGCCTCATTGTGCGTCACGTGCTTCTGCGATTGTGCGGCCAGTAAGTAAGGTAATCCCAGGTTCGGCGAATTCGTCATCTGTCGTGTCGTCCTCTGCGAGCCTCCCTCGCTTGACGCATGATGAAGCTGCCCGGGAGGGCGGGGATAACTTTTTGGATTTTTGTTGAGAAATTTTCTCCGGCAGCCGGTCACAATTGCGTGTCGTTAATGGCCGCGTCCTGTTAACCGGAAATCGTAACCAGAAAAAAATGCGATCTACGTGCCGCGTGGTTTGGCGCGCGCCGTTGGCAACGCGTTCGCCGGATCATCGGGCCAGACGTGTCTTGGATATTGTCCGCGCATGTCGGTTCGAACCGCCGCCCATGATCCAGACCAAAAGCCCGGAAGATCGCGCGTAATTTGCAGCGACCGGTGCGCGGGAGATAGCAGATACAGCGTCAACGGCAATCTTCCGTTGGCAATGGCGGGATGCATTTTGAGGCCAAACAATTCCTGCACGCGAATATGCAGCGCCGGAGCGCCAGCACCTTCGTAGTCGAGCGCAAAGCTGTTGCCCGTCGGCGCTTCGAAATGCGTTGGCGCTTCTTTTTCCAAACGCTGCCGCAAAGACCACGGCAGCAAAACGTCGAGTGCTTGATTTAAATCATCAGCGCCTATGTCCGCCAGCCGCGTTTTGCCGGAAAGGAACGGTTGCAGCCACGTGCGGACACTGCCGCTCAACGCCGCGTCCGTGAGATCAGGCCAATCGGCCGATCCGGCGGCTTTCAGAAACGCAACACGCTCACGCAGTTGCAATTGCGCTTTTGTCCACGGCAGCCGGGCGACACCCGCCGCCGCAATGCCATCCGCCAACGCCTTCGAAACATCTTCACCAGCCTCAACCGCGCGCGGCTCGCTGGCCAGCGTGATCGCATCCAGACGGCTGACGCGCCGCGACCTGACGGCCAGGGCACTTGCATCAAACGACACCTCGTCGCGGCTTTGAATGCGCTCTGCCGCGATGTCCATGACTTCGGCTTCATAGGTCGCTGCGGCCAGCAAAATGCGCGTCGCCGCAGCGCGGCCCTGCAGTTCGGCAACAACCAGAAACGGTGCCCGAGCCAGATGCTGTGTCACATCCATTTGCCCGGCACGGCCATTGGCGAGGATGAATTGCCCCGGCGCACCGCGCGCCTTGGCGATACGATCGGGATAGGCCAGCGCTAAAATCGCAGCGACTGAGAGTTCATCGCTGGCCTTTGCGGCTTTCTGGGTTGACGCGCTCTCGGCCCAGCCGCGCGCCAACCGGCGCAAATCATCGGCACGCCTTGAGCGGTCGCGGCGAAAATTTTCAAGGCGTGTCACCAGATCCGTATCATTGCCACCGATGCCGCGCTCAACCAGTACAGCCGCAATATCCGCCGCCCGCTGACCTGACCCCAATCGCGCCGCCGACAAAACCATCCGAGCCAATCGCGGCGGCAACGGCAACGCCCGCAACCGCTTTCCTTCGTCCGTAATACGGCCCTCAGCGTCGAGCGCACCAATCGTCCGCAACTCGTCCTGCGCCGCTCGGACCACGCCCGGCGACGGCGGATCAAGCCACGACAACGATCCAGGATCAGAGGTTCCCCATTCTGCGCAATCGAGCACCAGGCTCGACAGATCAGCCGATTTGATCTCGGGCTCTGCAAACGGCACGAGGCCCTGCGTCTCCGGTTCGCTCCACAGCCGGTAGCAGACACCCGGTTGCGTCCGCCCGGCACGGCCCATGCGCTGATCGGCGGCGGCGCGCGATACCCGCACCGTCTCCAGCCGCGTCACACCAACGTCAGGCTCGAAGCGCGGCACGCGTTGCAAACCGCAATCGACAATGACGCGCACGCCTTCAATCGTAATCGACGTTTCGGCAATTGACGTTGCCAACACCACCTTGCGCCGCCCCGCCGCCGCCGGCGAAATCGCCAAGTCCTGCGCCTCGGGCCCGAGCGCGCCATAGAGCGGCGCAATGTCGGTATTCGGATCGGTAACGCGTTCGCCCAACCGTTCCGCAACGCGCATGATCTCGCCTTGACCGGGGAGAAACGTCAGCACCGACCCGCTTTCCTCCTTCAAGGCGCGCAGCACCGCAGCCGTAACATCATCTTCAACCCGCGCTGGCGAACGGCCGAGATATTTTACTTCGACTGGAAACGCGCGGCCTTCGCTCGCGATCACCGGCGCGTTACGCAATAGTTTGGCAACGCGCGCGCCATCAAGCGTCGCCGACATGACCAGCAATCGCAAATCAGGCCGCAGCCCGTCACGCGATTCCAAAGCAAGCGCCAAACCTAAATCAGCATCCAGCGACCGCTCATGAAATTCGTCGAACAAGACGGCGCTGACGCCGCTCAACTCCGGGTCATCCAAAATCATGCGGGTGAAGACACCTTCGGTGATCACCTCGACGCGCACTTTCGGTCCCGTCCGCGATGAGAGGCGCGCGCGCAATCCAATCGTCTGCCCAAGCTGCTCGCCAAGCGTATTCGCCATGCGTTCGGCGGCTGCACGCGCTGCAATCCGGCGCGGCTCCAACACAAGGATTTTGCCGGAACCGGCCCACGGCTGATCCGTAAGCGCCAGCGGAACCCGCGTCGTCTTACCCGCGCCGGGTGGAGCGACCAACACCGCAACACCCTCGCCTGCCATCGCGGCCCGAACATCATCTAGAACGGCGTCAATCGGCAAGGCCGTCAAAAAAATCATTGCATAACTCCGGCACCCGCCTCGCGGCTACTGCGCGGCTTCTGCGGCTTTGCGGATGGCGCTGATGTTAGCGGCGTAGCTTTCGCGCGTGCCGCCTTTGAACACCGCTGAACCTGCCACCAGCACATTGGCACCGGCCTTGGCAACCAGCGCGGCTGTTTCCGGCGTCACGCCGCCATCAACTTCGATATCGATCGACCGCGCCCCGACCATAGCTTTGACCTGGCGGATTTTGTCCAGCACCGAAGGAATAAACGCCTGACCGCCAAAGCCTGGATTGACTGTCATCAGCAAAATCAGATCAAGCCGGTCCAGCACATGCTCAATGGCGCTCGCGGGTGTGCCCGGATTGAGCGATACGCCAGCTTTCTTGCCAAGTGCCCGAATAGCTTGCAGCGACCGGTCGAGATGCGGACCGGCCTCGGCGTGAACCGTAATGATATCGGAGCCAGCTTCCGCAAACGCCGCGAGATATGGATCTGCCGGCGCGATCATCAGATGCACATCGAAAATTTTCTTGGACGCGCCCCGCACGGCTTTGATGACCGGCGGCCCGAAGGTGATGTTGGGAACGAAATGCCCATCCATCACATCGCAGTGGATCCAGTCGGCTCCGGCATCGGCAATGGCTTTAATCTCGTCGCCCAAGCGGCCGAAGTCGGCTGAGAGAATTGACGGAGCAATGAGAATGGGGCGTGCCACGGAAGACCTCGGTTCGAATTGCAAGCGAAGGCGATATTAGACGGATTCGCCGCCGCGCACAGGCCGGCTGCTCACAAAGACCGGCGGCGGCGCTCAACCAGCTGTAGAATAAGTGGCGTGATGATCAACTGCATCGCCAAATCAAGTTTGCCGCCCGGAATGACGATGGAATTTGCGCGCGACATAAAGCTATCGTGGATCATCGACAGCAGATAGGCGAAATCGATACCCTTCGGGTCCCTGAAGCGGATGATAACCATGGATTCATCCGGCGTCGGTATCCACCGCGCCACAAACGGGTTCGACGTATCGACCGTCGGCACACGCTGAAAATTGATATCGGTCTCGGTGAACTGCGGACAGATATATTCTACATAGTCCGGCATGCGCCGCAGAATGGCCTGCGTGACTTCTGCCGTCGTGTATCCGCGCGTCGCCCGGTCACGTTCGATTTTCTGGATCCACTCGAGATTGATCACCGGCACAACGCCGATTTTCAAATCCGCATAGCGCGCAACATTCACGCCTTTGGTAATGACTGCGCCATGCAAGCCCTCGTAGAGCAGCAGATCGGTGCCTGGTTCGACATCAGTCCAGGGCGTAAAGCTACCGACCGGAATTTTTGCCGCTAGAGATTCCACCGGATCGTGGATGTACTCGCGCACCTTGCCGCTGCCCGTTGCCGCGTAGGTGCGGAACAGTGTTTCCAGATCCTCAAACAGATTGGCCTCAGGGCCAAAGTGGCTGAAGTTCGGATTACCTTTCTTTGATGCCGCCGCCATCGACTTTCCCATGCCGGCACGGTCATAGCGATGAAAGGCATCGCCTTGCACGAAGGCTGCTTTGACCTTTTCACGATGAAAAATATTTTCGAATGTGTGACGCACGGACGTGGTGCCGGCGCCTGACGATCCCGTCACGGAAATGATTGGGTGCTTGATCGACATCGGGGGGTGTTACGCGCCTCCTCGGCAGGTTTGATTTTTTTGAGTTGCTAGCCGGGT
>JAYUCQ010000291.1:0-1696 GCA_043740265.1 Hyphomicrobium sp. | reverse complement strand
ACGGTCGAAAGGGCGATGATGAGCGCCAAAGATAGAGCGCCCAACTAAGCCTCCTTGCGGGCCAGCGAGACGACGAGTTTGCCGCAGCGCTTGGCGTCGTCGGTCATCTCTTCAAGGAATTGATAAAGCTTGTCCAAAGCAATGAACTCAAGCCTGTTGGCGGAATCCGGTGAGAATTCCTGCACCAAGCTGCGTTCGGCGCGGGCGATGATTTTATCGGCGTCGGATTCCGCATCGTTGATGGCGCGGGCCAGATCTCTGGCACGCTGCAACGTCAGCCGCGGCTCGGCCAGCATATTGATCAAATCGCGCAACGCCTGAATGGCGCGCTCGCCCGCAACGATGAGTTCCTTAGCTTCCGGACGTAGCGTTGTGAGAAATGGTTTGTAGATATCGATATGCGAAACCGCGCGGCGCATACCATCAATCACGTCATCGACTTCGTCGGTCAGTCGCATCGCGTCGGGAATATCGAAACGCATGATAAACGAATTATCGAGCAGCTCGTGTATTTCATCGACGATTTTGTCTGCTTGGCGCTCGAACGCGACGATGCCTGGAACGTCCTGACCGTCGGTGGCGCGGAAGTGCGCGGCGCAGGCAACACCGATATCGGCGAGCTGGCTCAGCAGGCTCGCAAACTGGTCATTGTGCGTGGCGCCGAAAAGACTGGCTAACGCTCCTGGTCTCGTCGTCATCGTCTAGTCCCCCTCGGGCATCGCCGTGCGCGCCGGCTGGCGGGCACAAAATGACAGGTATGTGACGGCCGGGTTATAGCCCATGTCCGGCGGAGGCAAAGCCGGATTGGCAGGGAATACAAGATTTCCGCAGAGTGTTTTTGTCAGAAGGTGTTTTTGAGGGGAAGTGGTACCCCAGTTCTGCCGCACGCCGCTTTGAAGCAGCGTGCGGTCTTCGTCTAATGTCTTTATTCCCCACCAAAGCGGCGTTGCCACCAGCCTTTGCGCTGGGGCTGTGCTGACGTGTCATCGCCCGGATTGGACGTTGGTGCGGCTGCTTGTTCATCGGGGCGCACGACCAGCCGCTCGATGCGTGCTTCGCTCGAGTCCGTTTCGTGCCGTCGCCGGACAGGTGGCGTTTCCGATACCGTAGCCAAAGGTACCGCTATAGCGGCAGGCGCGGGCTTGGGATCACCCGGCACCACCGGCCGAGCAGCAGGCGTTTCAGCCCGCGGCGCGGTTTGCTCTTCGTGCGGTTGCGACGATGCCGACGGCACGTCCCAAATCCTTTCCGGACGTTGCCGCTCGCCATGGCCGTTGGAGCGAATGTCGTTGCGGTCACGCGGCGGCAGATCACCAGTCGCGCTTTCGATCACGCCACGGGCCGAGAAACCACTCTGGCGGCCCCTGCCACTTCCAGGCGCATCTTGTCTTTCATCGGTTTGATCTTGCCCCCGCGCTTGGCTGCCATCTTCTCCGCGACCGGCGTCTGCGTCGGAGCCTTGATCTTGAGCTGTTTGTTCGCGCGGGCCGCCGTTGCCTTCGCGACCTCTGCGTCCACCCCGGCGGCCGCGGCGGCGGCGGCGGCCGTTGCGATCAGCATCTGGCCGGTCGCCGCGTGGTCCCTGATCGTTGCCCTCTGCGGCTTGTGCTTCATCACCGTCTATTTGACCGCCGTCATCGGTTTCTTCGTGACCTTCGGCCGGAGCGGCAGCGGCCGCATCAAGCCCTTGCTCGGG
>JAYUCQ010000290.1:0-4245 GCA_043740265.1 Hyphomicrobium sp. | reverse complement strand
CTGCCACAGTACGCCAGTGACGGCGGACCAAATCAACAGCACGGCCGGCAAAGCACCCAAATACATCTGGCCCATGTTCTGAGCGATGTAGAGCCCGGTATCTTTCCAGAGCCCGCTTGGCGGTCCCCAATATTCGCCGTAGTGGCCGGTCGCGCCGAAAACATCAGGGGCCAGCGACGTCAAGAACAAAGCTGGGTGCAAGGAGCCCCGGCCTGCACCTTCAAGGTCAATGGATGGACGATTTGAATCTGCGGCAACCAGAGCTGTGAGGATTACCGGAATGCAAATGACCAGAATTCCAGCGACGGCCGCGAGCGTGAGCGGTCCGATGGATTGCCGCACCGCCGTCCCGCGTTGAGGTGCCGTTAGCCATCCGGCGATGACGTAGGCGATGAGAAAATAAACAGACAGCAGCGCCACCTGATCGCGGCCGAGCACGAGCAACCCGGCTGCGACGCCTGCTGCAATACTCCAAATCCACGAACGGCGGCTGAGGGCGCGATCTAAAAACAGCAAGGTGACCGGCAAGTAAGCCAAGCTCATCACTTGGCCGATATGCTGGATGCGCCACGCCATTGCTGCGCCGAACGCGAAAGCAATTGCGGGCATCAGAGCGGCGGCGGCGTGCCAACCTTTATCCGACAACCAAATCAGCATGGCGGCTGCGCTGACGAGAAGCATCGCGAATAAGGTTACGTCCGCCGCCCAGCTCGTAGGGGCCGGGTCGACGAGTGCGAGCAACAGAAAGGGTGGCGAGAAGATCAGCGATTGCGGGTCCGCGATTTGCGGCATGCCGGAAAAAACGTAGGGCGACCAAAACGGGCTTTCACCCTTGGCGAAGCTCGAAGCCAGAAACTGCAGTTGCGGCAGAAAATGCGCTTTCGCATCCCACGGGATCGTGACGCTACCGGATAGCCAGGGCCAAGACAGAAGCGTCCAGACGGCGGCTAGAAAGGCCAGTGCGAAGGTCCGCGAGCCTTGTTCGCGCCCAATGAAGCGACTATGAAAACCCGTCATCTACAACCCTTAGGTGGCGTGCTATCAACCCTCGGTCTGGATCTATATCACTTCACTTTGGCGATATTTCACTCGAAAGCGGACGCTTTAATGCCGGCGCAGCCTATCATCCAATTGAAGGCCCAATCACCGGCAGCGGTTTCGGACGTTCTAGAGCCGCTGATCAACGCTACGCCAGACCGCGCTTATGTCATCGCACAGCTCGGTCAGTCCCTCGACGGACGGATCGCCACGCCGACAGGGGAATCGCGCTGGATCAATCGTGATTGCGCCCTCGATCATGTCCACCGCCTTCGCGCCAACGTCGATGCGGTCGTGATTGGCGTTGGTACGGCATTGGCTGATGATCCGTTGTTGACCGTGCGCCGGGTTGCAGGGCGTAATCCGGCCCGCGTGGTTATTGATCCGAACGGGCGGCTCAGTGCCGGGGCGCTGGTCTTCGCTGCCGACGGCGTGCGCCGCTTGATAGTTTGTGGCGATGATTGTGCGAAAAAGGCTGGCGTTGAGACGATTGTCGTCGGTCGCGAAGGCGCTTTGCTCGCGCCCGGGCAAATTGTTGCAGCGCTGTTCCGGTTGGGTTTAAAAAAGATCTTGATCGAAGGCGGAGCCACAACGGTTTCGGCTTTTATCGATGCCGGTGCGGTTGACCGGCTGCACGTTCTTGTTGCGCCGGTGATCCTCGGTTCCGGCACAACTGGGCTGTCGCTGAAGGCCATACAAGGGCTCAATGAGGCGCGCCGTCCGCCGACGCAAATCCGCGTGCTTGACGACGGCGATGTGCTGTTCGATTGTGATCTGAGGCAACTAGATCGAGGCTAATAGATATGGCGCAAGACCCAACACACGCCCTTCCAACCTACACTCGCGCCGCGCGCGGCTTTCATTGGTGGATCGCGCTGTTTATTCTGATCCAAATTCCGCTTGGACTCTACATGGTCTATCGCGGCGACGAGATGGAAGGCGTCAACGACAAGGGCGAAGCCGTCAAGGGCGTGTGGAATGGCATCGCCGACAATGGTCTGACGGAAACCCTATTTAATAGTCACAAGCTCATCGGCATTAGTATTTTGTTGCTTGTGCTGTTGCGGCTAGCGTATCGCCTGACGCGCGGGGTGCCGCCGTCTGACCCGTCCGTACCAGCGGCCCTCACCGGCGTCAGCCACCTGTTACATTGGTCGATTTATCTGCTGCTGATAGCTATTCCGGTCGGCGGCTACATCGGATCGTCCTATTACGGCGCGCTCGATGTGTTCGGCATCCCATTCCCGCCCGTCACTGCCAAGGACGAGAAATTCTCCGAAGTCGTGTTTGGGTATCACGGCCTTGCTGCGGAAATTTTGCTTGCCCTCGCCGTGCTCCACATCGGCGCGGCAGGCTATCATAAGTTCGTCCGCAAGGATCGCGTGGTTGAGCGGATGCTGCCGAAAAAAAACCGGATTGCTTAGCGGCTTCTTAGATCAGTTCATGCGGGCGCCGCAAAGGTGTCCGTGTGACCGATTTCAGCGCCGCTGCGCTGGACTTTGACCCAGGTCTCCAAAGTCTTAGCGTCGATGAGCCCGGTGTCTGCAGCCGCCATAGCATGTCCGCGCATCAATTCTTCAATCAGCATGCGGTCGTTGCGCCCCAGAACCCAGGGACTTTCGCCCTCGGTCACCAGATAGCCGTTGAGGCGGAACTGGTCGGAGAGGTGCGACGCAGCCATCGGACCGGCCGCCGGGCCAAATCCCTTGTCGCGCAGTTGGTGCTGGTGGAATGCGCCGGCGATTTGATTATCGGCTGGGCGATGCGGATTCCATCTCTGAATGCCGTTGTAGGTGAGCACTGTGTAAAATGCTGACCGCAACTCAGCGCAATGCCGCGCCAGTTTGCGTATGAACGGCTCCGAGACGAGATCAAAAAAGGCTGATGCCGTGACGAGGGCCGGGTTACCTGCCAGTGCAGTCTCCAGGTCCGTTGCCAGATTCAAGCATGTGAAATCAGCCACGATGGTAGCGTGGCCTTTTTTGAGGCGCAGACTTTCACCTGCCCGTTCGCAGTGATCCGCCCACGCCGCCAGAGTCGTGCGCGCCGCATCAATTAACAACGGATCACTATCGACCAGCGTCCATTGTTGCTCGTCCGGCAGAAGCGGTGCCGTTGCGCGCAGGTTTGCGCCCGTGCCGCAGCCGAGATCAACGACGCTGATTTTATCGCGCAGTGCGAAACGGGCCGAAACGGTATTGGCGACGTTGGCGTTGCGTGCGGCTATGTCAGCGGGCTCTCGCAGTCCCAGCCACTCGCGGGAAAAACCGGTCATACCCGCAATCCGAGGATGACGGCTGCCACGCGCCGGGCTGTTTCATGCCACGTCGGTAGCGTGCGTCCTGCCTCCCAAGCAGCATCGGCCAGCTGGTCCCGCAGTTTTTTGTCGGTTAAGGCGCGCCTCAGAGCCAGCGCTAACTGATCAACGTTGCCAGCTTCAACGTGCAAAGCAACCGTTTGACCGGCCGTGTCACCGGCCGCGCCGCCGGTTGCGGTAACAATCGGCAGGCCGCGCGCCATCGCTTCAGCCAGAACCATGCCGTAGCCCTCAAATAGTGACGCCGAAACGAACAGGTCCGCACTTTCGTAGAAACGGTCGAGCGTTGCCGGCACGACTTTGCCAGCGAGGTTGATGCGATCCTCGAGACCTTGTTTGGCAATGACAGCGCGAAGTTGTTCAACGGCAACGGGGTGGCGGTCTAACGCGCCTGCAATCGTCATGCGCCAATCGAGGTCTTTGATGTGTCCGAGGGCTTCGACCAAAACGTCATAGCCCTTGCGCGGCAATACGGCCCCCACGGCCAGAATATGCAACGGAACGCCCGTGCCGGTAGCGCGTCCGGCGGGATCGGTTCCGGGCTCAGCCACTGTCATTTTCGACGCCGAAAGCCCTAA
Organism: Hyphomicrobium sp.; assembly: GCA_043740265.1. Lineage (GTDB taxonomy): Bacteria > Pseudomonadota > Alphaproteobacteria > Rhizobiales > Hyphomicrobiaceae > Hyphomicrobium_B. Next base: position 312 of record JAYUCQ010000290.1, on the reverse strand, counting down.
GTGTTCGGTCAAGATGCGTTTTGTAGCTCCGCTCGTGACCACGATGTGATCGGCGCGTTGAAGGGCTGCAGTTTCACTTTCGCGCAACTCGACTTTGCGCGCGTGCGCTAATCCGGTTTCAAGAAATAACGGATGATGCACAAGGGCAATCACCCGGCCGTCGAGCGCGCTGAGCATCGGTTTGGAAAACGCGCCGAAGGCCAATCCGTCAACGATCAGAGTTGAAGGCATGCGGCGTTTGGAAAGGAGCCGCATCGCTTTCGCAATATCGTCGTCGGACGGATTGGGGAAGTTTGCCGGCAATGGCAAGTG
>JAYUCQ010000289.1:0-1700 GCA_043740265.1 Hyphomicrobium sp. | reverse complement strand
CGACAAAGCCCCCAGGAAGATGCAAAAAGGAAACAGCGACAGGATGAACGCGAACGCGACAGCGCCCGATAGCGCAAAGCCAGAGTGCTCGTACACCCTATAGAGCGCCTCAAAAACGGCCCGAATACGCTTCATTGACGGTCATAACCTCGTCTAGGCCTCTCGCACCCAAACCCTAATCCATGGCGGCCATAAGTGGAAACCGGATTTCGCTCCAGCACGCAGCCAGCGATGGACGGGTCGCCTTGAGGACACTAATATCAGGGTGGTGAAGACGGCGTGCGGGGTTTATGTCAGCACGCGGAAGTGGGCGTCACGAATGAAATTCGAACTACCTGTTGGCCAGGAGGCCTTGCTCTCGGAACGCGAACGGCTGGAAGGCCTGCTTGCTGCATCTGAGGATTGGCGCGCGCTGGTTCAGCTGAAGAGCCGGCAGGAGCGCGGCGAGGGTCTGAGCGCCGTCAATGCTGCGCGGCTGGAAGCTCTGCTTGTTGATGCGCTGACGGAAAATCCAGTTTACGGACGCTATAGAGCCGTGAGCGATGCGCTGGGCGGGACTGCGAGCAAAGGATCGCCAATTTCAATCGGGTCACATGGTGTGGCCGAGCAGTCTGTCGACGATCTCACCCGCATACGCGGCATTGATCCCGAAACGGCGCGCCGGTTAAGGGGCCTAGGCGTTTGGACGTACAGCCAGGTGGCCGAGTGGACGTCGATGGACATTCATCGCGTCGCTACTGAACTTGGCATCGGCAAACTCATTCATTCTCAAAACTGGATTGAACAGGCGGCGTTGTTGGCCCTGGCCAATCCACGCGCCGACGCTGCGAAAAAGCAATCACCCGTGGCTGCGGCATCGCCGAAATCTGGACAACAGTTCGTTCAGCCGATTGTTCTGCCCAAGCAGGAACCTTTGCCAGTGCCGCCTGTCGCGGCCCGTGCGGCGTTGATCGAAGCTGTGATGCGGGGCGCGCCTGTTGCCTCTCCGGCTCCAGCGCCGCCGCAACAGCTTCGTCCGGCTGAACCCACCCCTCCGGCTCAAGTTGCGCCGCCCGTATCAACCGCCGCATCACGACCGGAACCTGTGAGTGTTACGCCGCCGCCACGAAATCCGCCGGCTGCGCTTCGCGTTGTAACCCTCTCGCCCGAGCCGGTTTCCCCTGAGCCTGTTTCCGTGGCAGCGCCCATCGTGCCCGTCGCTGCAGAGCTTCCGCTGGCCCCTCCACCTCGGCCGTTCGTTGTGACGCGAGACTCGCTGCCGGCTTCGCAACCTACTTCGCCACTGGCCACGCCGCCGGTCGTCGTCAATCCGCCCATCGTCAATGCGCCTGCAATTAATCTGGTGACGAAACCAGCCGCAAGTTTTGCGCCGCCTCTGCCGCCCGCACTGCAAGCGACATCAGGCACGGCCGCCGCTGTTCCGGCGATGACGATCACCGAAGCGATTGCATACGCCGCTGCCGCCGCGCGTTCCTCACAACGGCCGTCTGCTGACACGCCTGCGATGCCTCCCGTCAGCACAGTTCCAGTCAGTTCTGGCACCAACGGCGCACATAGGCTGGTTTCAGAGGCTCCAAAATCGCTTGCCGAGCCGCCGCCCATTCCGTCGATGATACGCGTCGCCGGTCCACCACCCAACATTCCGCCGCCGCTGCCGGCTGATTTCAAACCCGCCGAGCTGAAAGCCGAAGAACCGGCAC
>JAYUCQ010000288.1:0-1704 GCA_043740265.1 Hyphomicrobium sp. | reverse complement strand
CGCCTGACCCAAGCCCCGCGCGATGCCGATTTTGCCCTGCACTACGTCTTGAAGACGGCCAAGACGCGCGACGAACAAGACGCCTGCGTCGAAGCCGTCCGCTTCAAATGCAACGTGCTGTGGGTTCAGCTCGACGCACTCTATAACGCCTACGTCACGGGCAACATTCCCCCCGGCGCGTTCCGGCCGGAGGTTTGACGATGGCAGCCGCTGGCGAACGCAAAAGAATTATGATTATCGGCAGTATGAAGCCTGCCCTGCCACCCCACATTAAGCTGCGTCACGACGCAGGCCGCGGCCGCTGGCATGTGCTGGCGCCAGAGCGCGTGTTCGAGCCTGACGAGATCGCTATCGAAGTGTTGAAGCGATGTGATGGTGTCAGGACTGTCGATCAGATCGTGGAAGAACTAGCTAAAGAGTATAACGCTCCGGTGGATCAGATAACCGCCGACGTGATCACCATGCTGCAGGACCTCGCCGACAAGGGCGTCGTCAGGGGTTAACTCGTCACAGCTTAATATTGGAGCCTCGTTGAACCATGAATGAGATTGCACCCCTCGAACAGTTTGGCGGAGCGGTCGAGGCATGTTCGCGCGCGCCCATCGGCATGTTGTGCGAGCTGACCCACCGTTGCCCGCTGCAATGCCCGTATTGCTCCAATCCGCTCGACCTCGATAAGGTCAATCAGGAATTGACCACCGAGCAGTGGCAGAGCGTCATGCGCCAAGCCGCCAAGCTCGGCATCTTGCAGATCCATCTCTCTGGCGGCGAACCGACCGCGCGTAAAGATCTCGAAGAGATCGTGAAGGTTGCCTCGGAAGTGGGGCTTTATACCAACCTCATTACGGCCGGCGTGCTGCTATCCTTCGAACGTCTCAAGACCTTGAAGGCGTGCGGCCTCGATCACGTCCAGCTCTCCATCCAAGACGTCGATGACGCCAACGCCGAGAAAATCTCAGCCTACAAGGGCGGCCTGCAGAAAAAACGCGATGTCGCCAAGTGGGTGCGCGAACTCGACATGCCGTTGACGGTCAACGCGCCGATCCATCGCGCCAACATCGAAAACCTGCCAGCGATCATCGACTTCGCGGTCGAGCTTGGTGCGGGCCGGCTCGAAGTCGCGCACGTGCAATATTACGCCTGGGCCTTGAAAAATCGCGCCGCGCTGATGCCGACACGGGCGCAAGTTTTGAAATCAGCCGAAATCGTCGAGGAAGCCAAGAAGCGCCTCAAGGGCATCATGGTGTTCGACTTCGTCGTGCCAGACTATTACGCCAAGACGCCCAAGCCCTGCATGGGCGGCTGGGGCCGTGGGATCATCAACGTGACGCCGCAAGGCCGGGTATTACCGTGCCATGCCTCGGAAATGATCCCGGGGCTGCAGTTCGACAATGTTCGCGATAAGCCGCTGGCTGACATTTGGCTCACGGGCCAAGCCTTCCAAATGTATCGCGGCACCAACTGGATGAAAGAACCCTGCAAAAGCTGCCCGCGCGCCGAAATCGACTTTGGCGGCTGCCGCTGCCAAGCCATGGCGTTCACCGGCGATGCAGCAGCCACCGATCCGGCCTGCAAGTTCTCGCCGCACCACGAGGCGTTCGTGGCCGCCGCCGAAGCCGAAAGCGGCAAAACCCCTCCGCCGTTTATTTACCGCCGCCTTGGCGGGGCGAAGGCCGAGACGAAATAACCGCAATTCGCCCTGGA
>JAYUCQ010000287.1:0-4266 GCA_043740265.1 Hyphomicrobium sp. | reverse complement strand
CCAAACGCCGACGTTCCATCGCTGGATCACGGCGCCTGAAATGGCGCACCACATCCGCAATTTGCCGCACGCCGCAAATTCAGGCGACGTCTATGCCGTGCTGGCTGAGACCGTCTAGACTGGGAAAACTCAACGACGTTGCTGGAGAGATTTATGCGCACGGTTTTGCCGCTTTCACTCGTGCTTGTGCTCGGCTTCGCAAGTAGCGCATTCGCGGCCTCGCTCGATGGCCTGGCCGTCGATATCAAGAACGAAAGTGAACCAGTTCTGTGTGCCGAGAAGGACAATGTTGCGGTGTCCTTCACCAACAAAGACGTGCGCTCGTTCCGCATTGAAGCCGCGCATCCTGTTTATCTGGCAGCCGGTATGCGCGATAATTTCGAGGCCGATTGGACGGCGTGCGATATGAGCGCCGATCCGTCGTATGTGGCACCTGGCCAGCCGCGCAAAGTGACGCTGTATGAGGAAACCGGGCTTTGGGTTGTCGGCTACGCTTTTCCGGCATTCTGGCGGCCGTCGAATGCGACGGTGCGCATCGGTGACCGGGTGGAGAAGGGGCTGCATCTTCTCCAGGTTTGGGTTTTGAGAACCGATGGGGCTGAAGAAGTTCTCGTGCTCTATCCGCAGGATGGCTACTGGCGGCCGCGGCCGATGACGCCGCCGAATATGCGAAATACGGGCTACGGCTCATCGTTCTTAGTCGGTCCAATCGAGGTCGATGGCCGGCCACTGGTCAAGTTCAAGGAGGTCGCTTTCGACCCGAAGACGCGCACCTTCACGATGCACTACGAAAAGGGTGGCTCGGGAACGGTTAAGCTGGCCAGCGTCGATACCAATCGGCTGGCGCTTGATGTAGCGTTTGACGGCGCCATCGACGGCGGCCCGTTCGCAATGTTGCGCTCGATGTATGTCACTGAGTTCAACAACGACATGGCGCGCATCGCGGTGCGGGAAAAAGGTGCCAAGGGCTGGCGCGAAGATAATATCCTTAAATTCGATCACGCCCAAGCGACGGACGCATGGATGGGCCGGTTGTTCCCATCACAGCACAACACGTCCGCGCCCGATGTTGTGTTCAACAGTTTCTCGGATGGGCCCTATCCGAAACGCCCCAAGAGCGAACCGCCGCCGACTGTCGAGCCGAAAAAATAAGAACTACCACAACAGTTCAACCATCGCTCCAAGCGCTGACGGTGTACCAGGCGGGAACAGCGCCGCCAGCTTCGTAGGCGAAAGCGTGTTGCCATCCATCGCCTCGTGGCGATGAATGCCTGATGCCACAAACAGCGCGTCGCAGCCGAAGTTTTGCGCGCCTTTGAGATCGGTGCGGATGGCGTCGCCGATCACCAGCGTCTTCGCCCGCGGCACATTCGAATCACGCAAGGCCTCGGCTTTTTGATGCGCGGTTTCGTAGGCGCTGAGATGCGGCTTTCCAGCCCAGAATACCGCGCCGCCGATATGCTGATAAATGTCGGCGATGGCACCGGCGCAGTAGAGGATCGTGCCGCCGACATCGACGATCAAATCTGGATTGGCGCAAACGAACGGCAAGTTGAGACGATGCGCGGCGTCGAGGAGTGGCCGGTAGTCTTCCGGCGTCTCGGCGCGGTCGTTCGTGAGCCCGGTGCATACAATGGCTTCGGCGTCTTCAAGCGGCACCGGACGGGCTTTCAGAGCTTTGAAGAGCGCTTGATCCCGATCCTGCGGTCCGATGCAGTACACGCGCTTGAAGCCGCGCTCGGCCACGTGATTGAGCGCGATATCGCCGGATGACACGATGTCGTCCCAAGCGTCGTGCGGAACGTGGCGGCTTGCCAGCATATCGGCGACGCGGTGTTTTGGAACCGGGGCGTTCGACACCAGAATTACGGTGCCGCCCTCAGCGCGAAAGCGCTTTAACGCCGCGCAGGCACCGGCAAACGCCGTGACGCCGTTGTGGACCACACCCCAGACATCGCAGAACAGAACATCATAGCGGCTCAACAGTTCGCCGGCCTGCTCGAGGATCGGCGGAGCGCCTGGGTTAGCCGGGCTTTGGGGTTTTCGGTGCAAGGAGGACCGGGTAAAAAATGGTGCCGACTGTAGGATTTGAACCTACGACCCCCTGATTACAAATCAGGTGCACTACCACTGTGCTAAGTCGGCTGAGCTTACAGAACACTTCGATAAGCGCCGCGCTTATAGCGTGATTGGTCAGCAAAAACCAGCCCTGGAGGTGGTCAAATCGCGCACCATGTGCCACGGATATGATGGCAGAAATTGCGGATTTCAACGCCCAGATCGCGCAAAAGCGGACAGCAATTTTGTCTGGGGCGGAATCTGCCCCGTGCTGCTTTTTGAAAGCCGCAGTGGCTCATCGTCAGGCCACCACGGGCCCGCGCCCCAGGCGGTCCAGCCGATCCAAACATCAGTGTTGCTTTCGACCTCGAGGACGGTGTTCTCAAGTGCTTTGAGGCTTGCGGCGTCCGATCCCGCGCCGAACTCACCGAGAAAGGCCTTCAGCTTGTTGTCACGCGCCCAGGTCTGAAATGCCTGCAGCCGTTCGCTGCCGATGGTTGCGGAGACAGCCTTGGCTGAGCGGCCTGACGAATCCTCGTCGAGATACTGATGGACCTCAACAGCGAAATTGTCAGCCGGATCGCGGACGCCCGTCAAGGCCGTGTTGCCTGCCGCGTACCAGGAATGGGCTCCCGTATATGCAACGCCAGGCACGAGGATCAGCTGCCTTGCACTCGTCTCGCGGATCGCGGTCAGAGTTTGATTGACAATGCCGAGCCACGTGTCTGCTGCAATATCAACGGGCTCATTCATGAGGCCGAAAATCAGATGCGTTTCGTTTTTTGTCCGGCGTGCGAGTTCTTGCCAGAAAGCCGTGAATGCCGCGACGGTCACCTGCGCTGATCCGATCAGATGATCGGCGGTATAGTCATCGTCTCGCACACGGCGGCGCGCATAGTTATGCGGATCGAGGATCAACGAGAGACCGGCCAGCTTGGCATTTTGTATTGCAGCCGAGAGCTCATTCCACTCGCCGTCATCAAATGGTTTGCCGGTGTCGGGTTGCAGGCGGTCCCACTTGAATGGCAGGCGGGCAACGTTGAACCCTTGACTGAAGCAGAACTTGAAGTCGGCGGGACTTGGATAGATGTAATCGCGGCCCAGCTGACCTGGAATGAGTTGGCCAAATTCCGCTCCCGCTAGAGCAACGCCGCGCAGAAAGGCGGCTGGGCGGGTTTCACAAAGGGCGGGCCTCGCAGGCAAACCAATTGTCAACGCCGCGGCTGCGCCAGACTGCAGAATCACGCGACGGGTGCAGGCCGATGGATCCGAAACTGCTGTTAGGTCCGCCATGCAATCCTCGTGCGCGGATCAAGCGATCCCGGCGCCTTTCCGTGACGATGACTGAGACGGCTCGAGAGCCGACGGACTGAGGAGCATGCCGAAAATAAACCAGATCGGTGCCGCCGTCTTAATGCTGGCGAACGAATAGCTGACCATCATGGTCAAAGCGAGATACAGCAGCAGGCCGTTTTTATAAATCTTTTGTTCGGGGGTCTTTTCGTCCGCAGACATCGTGACGAAGACCCATAGTAGTACGACGCCGAGGAACGATTGCGTGATCATCAAATAGACAGCGCCGGCATCGACAGATTTTTCGAGCAAGCGATCCGAGAGGCCGGCAAAGTCCAGGAAGTTCATGCTTGTCAGCAGCTCGGCCGTATACGCAATGCGGCCGGGTAAGTCATCGGTGCCAGAACGAAGCCCGGCTGACTCCGTCGCATAAATAGCAAGCCCCGCAACAACCGGCAGAAACGCCAGACCCATGTGGCGCGGCAATATCCGTTGACCGAGCGACATTGCTAAAATTCCGGCTGTCGCCAGAATTGCCAGGCGTCCGTCGCAGGCAAACAGCATCAAAATGATTGAGAAGACGAAGAGTGCCTTTAGCCAATGTCCCATCCGCTTCCAAAACGCCGCCGTAAACGCAACCGTCATGATCACGAAATTGCCAAGCGACACAGGTTCGAGAAAAATCGACGACAGCCTGTGCAAGTCAAAGAACGGCAGAAAACGTGCTTCGGGGCGGGTCGCGCTGACGTATAGATCGGAGGCCAGATTGGTGAATTCGCTTTCGCTGACGCCGCGCGTGTTGACGTAAAAATCTTTGACCGCGAAGAATTCGCCATAGCATTCGACGCAGGATGCCTCAAAGACAATGCCGAGAATGACAGCAACTTGAAGCACACTCATCAACTGAATGACGCG
>JAYUCQ010000286.1:0-4268 GCA_043740265.1 Hyphomicrobium sp. | reverse complement strand
TCAAGCAGCTGACGTCCACATACACTAACGGGCTGATCGCTCAAGCGACGTGCAAATAACCGGCGCTATTTCGCTGGCGGCGATATCGATCCCGTCGTCAGCTCAGCTGGTGGTGCGACAGACGAATGATGTGCGGCGACGACGCCGAACCAAGTATCAGACGGCACCAAGCGGTGCTGCAAGCCGCTCCACAGAGTTTTCGAGCTCACCCCATCAACGAACATTTTGGTCGGCGGCGACACCATGATTGCCGCAGCCGTTGCGGCCGTCATCGCCAGAGACGCCCAAGGGTAACGGCGGTCAAAGAGCTTCACCGCCGTCCCAAACGATGACTTGATCCGCACGTCCATGACATCGACGGAATAGATTTCGTCTAAAACAAGATGCGTCAAATATCCGATCATCATGAAACCGCCAGCCAGCCAGGCGACGCCCTCCGGCCGGTGTAGAAGCTGGTAGAATATGATCGCCGTCACAACCGAGCAGAAGGCTCCGGCCAAAAGCGAATGCCAGGTACCGCGATGCACCGAAAACTTATGAAAGACGTAGTGCAGCCCGTAGCGCACGAACACCAGCGTGCCGAGCCACAGCACCCAGAGTTCAGCGATTGAAAACTTCGTCGCTGCGTTAAACAAAACAGCAAATGAAAAAAAGATGCCAAGACCGGCGAACATCGCGCGGCTGGGGCGGGAATCTTTAAGGTCTATATCGGGCAAGACGGATCCGAGAACGCCCGCGAGGGTGACAGCCACCAGATTTTCCGGAGCAATGACGTCCGCCGCCAAAGTCAGCGTAGCAAGCGCGCCGGAAACCACAGTGCCGACCGCTATATGCGTGGTAAAATTTGCCATGATATCCTCGTCACTCTGATCCGCCGCACAGCCGCAAGGCCGCGCAAATCTCAGTCACCCGGAAGCTGCACCTGATTCGCAGGGCCGGTGCGAGGTGGCGGCAGGGACAGCGTGTGGATAAGGCCTGAAAGCGCGTGCTGAAGGTCCCGCCGCAGCACCCGTGACGCGCTGGCATCGCTCTCCACCTCACGCGGCGCGGCGCACTATGACTGGCCGCGCCCGCCGGAATGTGGCACCACTCCGGCCATTGTCTGAAGATCTGCGCCTGAGGATCTGCCTTTGCAACCGTCGTCCCCGTCAATGCCCGCGCCTCTGGACACCATCATGCGTTTCGCAGCGGTCAACATTGCCGTCGCCGCCGTCGTGATGGGCATCAAGTGGGTTGCCTATATGGTCTCGGGGTCGGTCGCGTTGTATTCCGACGCGCTGGAGAGCGTCGTCAACGTCATGACGGCGGGTGCTGCCCTCGTGGCGGTGCGTATTTCGACGAAGCCAGCGGACGCCGATCACCCGTTCGGGCATCACAAGGCTGAATTCTTCGCCGCCATTTTCGAGGGCGCGATGATCATTGTTGCAGCTCTGCTCATTCTAGCGAAGTCGTATGAATCGCTTCACGCCAGCACCGCCCTTCAACAGACCAGTCTTGGCCTCGTGATCAACGCCATAGCTGCTGTGATCAACGCTCTTTGGGCCTACGCGCTCATCCAGCGTGGCAAGATCTGGCGATCGGCAGCGCTCACCGCCGATGGCTGGCACTTGGTCACCGACGTCATTACGTCTGTTGGGGTCATCATCGGTTTGCTGCTGGCGATGATGACGGGCTGGCACGTCCTCGACCCGCTGCTCGCGGCGGCCGTTGCGCTCAACATTTTGTGGACTGGGTACAAAATCGCGCTGCAATCCATGTCGAGCCTGATGGATCAGGCCGCGAGCCCAGGCATTGAGGACCGCATTCGTGGCATCATTGCCGCCAACGGCCACGGCGCGCTGCAGGCCCACGATATTCGCACGCGCCAAGCCGGACGCGCGCTTTTCATTGAATTCCACCTCGTTGTGCCAGGGGCCATGACGGTCGATGAGGCGCACGCCATCTGCGATCGCCTGGAAGATGCCATTGAAGTCGAGATCGAGGGATCGGAAGCCGTCATCCACGTTGAGCCGGATCACAAAGCCAAGAGTGACGCACAAGGGGCGGTCAGCCTTTAGGTTTCCGGCTCATCGCGCCGCCTAGAGTTCAGCTTGACTGGACGTCACGCTGAGGCGCGCACGCACTTGTGCCGCACGAATAAAAGACTTCACGCGTTCGATTAATGACAGCCCAGCATCGTTTTCGAGAGCGACGAGTGCTGGCCCTGCGCGATCGAGCCGTGCCATGATGCGTGCGTGATCGATCATCGCGGCAAGACGCGCGATAAATGCTGGCGGCGCTTCAACCTCAGCCACTTCTAAAGGGGTGCCCGCCAACTCGGAGGCCTGGATATGTTCGGCTGCGCCGAGCGTCGCAACGTCTAGCACTCCGGCGTCAGCTACTTCAGCTGCCGCTCTTGCAGAAGCGGCAACGTTTTCGATTGGGCTTTTGTCGATCAAGTCTTGCGCCAGCCCCCGCGGCAGCCAGCGCTCAACATCAAGCCGCACATCCGTTGCTGCGGCCACGACACCGCCCGTCTCCATGCGTAACGCCGACATCGCTTTATCGTGGGCCGCTTCAAAGCTATCGAAACGGCCGATAAAGCCCGGAACGGGCTCATATGTCCTAAGCTTTACGTAGCGGGCTTCGTGCTCTTCCGGCGATTTCAACACCACGACTTCGAGAGACGCCACGCCGCGCGGTGCAAAACCCAAGTGCTCAGCGGTTGCGCGCGAGACATCGAGCGTCCGGTCGCCGCGATAGGGCCCGGTGCTGGTCACACGTAAGACGGCTGCAAGCTTTGTTTCCGGGTTGTATGTGAGGAGCACCGTTCCGTCGGGAAAAATTGGGCTGGCGGCATTATCCGGTAAGTCTGGCCGGAACAGAGCGCCGGAGCTCGTTAGTCCGCACGGATTGAACCGGTCCCGCTTGCAGTCATCATAGAAAGACGCGGTTACAAATCCGCGGCGGCCAACCATGCTGTCCATTTCGTCGATGCTGTTGATGCGGTGGCACCAGCCGCCATAGCAATGCACGGTGCCGGGCGTTTTGGCTTCTGCGGGCGCTACGGGCCACGCCGGAATCGCGAGCGCGACGGCAAGACCAGCCATCGGCACTGCGAATTTCTTGCGTGAACACGCAGCCCCATCGCCGCTAGCCATCAACTTATACATCTAAAGCAAACCTTAACGCGCGGCCCGGCGATCCAAGGCACACGCCCCAGAATACGCAGGCAACGGCGCAAATACAGTTAACGTCTGGAGAAAACAGTTTCATTGCTGAACGTTAGGTCCGCTAGATGACTGCAGAAGTGAGCAGTCTAGAGCGTTTTCTCGGCCCACAAGTCGTAGTCGTCGGCTTCGACCACCTTGGCGCGGATGATGTCGCCGGGCTTCACTGCCGTCTCGCCATTGAGGAACACGCTGCCGTCAATCTCGGGCGCATCCCACTTCGAACGGCCCATCGCGCCGTCGTCATCGACCTCGTCGATGAGCACGTCGATGACGCGCCCAACTTTTTCAGCAAGCAGCGATGCGCTCACTTCTTTTTGCGCGGCCATGAAGCGATGCCAGCGGTCTTCTTTGACGTCTTGCGGCACAGCGCCGTCCAGATCGTTGGCTTTGGCACCCGCCACGGCTTCATATTTGAAGCAGCCGGCTCGATTAATTTTGGCGTCGCGCAACCACTGCAAAAGAATCTCGAAGTCCTCGTCTGTCTCGCCCGGAAAGCCGACAATGAATGTCGACCGGATAGCGAGGTCAGGACAGACATCGCGCCAGCGGCGAATACGCTCCGCGGTTTTTTCCTGCGATGCCGGGCGGCGCATGGCTTTCAGCACCCGCGGCGAAGCATGCTGAAAAGGAATATCGAGATAGGGCAGAATTTTGCCATCTGCCATCAGCGGGATCACGTCATCGACATGCGGGTAGGGGTAAACGTAGTGCATCCGCACCCAGGCCCCGAGGTCACCCAGCGCCCGCGATAAATCGAGGAAACGGGCTTTCAACGGCGCGCCTTTCCACGGGCTCTCAGCGTATTTAATGTCGAGACCGTAGGCGCTGGTGTCTTGACTGATGACAAGCAGCTCTTTGACACCGGCTTTCACCAAGCGCTCGGCTTCGCTCATCACGTGGTTGGCTGGCCGGCTGGCGAGATCGCCGCGCAACGACGGAATGATGCAGAACGAGCAACGGTTGTTGCAGCCTTCGGAAATCTTGAGATAGGCGTAATGGCGCGGCGTCAGGCGCAGCCCTTCCGGCGGCACCAGATCGACGTAGGGATCATGCAGC
>JAYUCQ010000285.1:0-4278 GCA_043740265.1 Hyphomicrobium sp. | reverse complement strand
CCCCGGACGGGCTGGGTTCGATGATTGGCTTGTCGCTGTTACTAATAACGCCCATAGCAATCCTTGATCATAGCAAGTTGCGCAACGGTCAGACTGGTATACCAGCGATGACTTTCGTCCCTAAATGGTCGGTGTTTATCCCACGGCTCCCCCAAATCATAGAACAACTGACACGCTTGGAACGGGTGATCAACGTGAGGACGGCAAAGTGACCCTACCCCCTACGTGCCCTCCTTCATAAGTAGAGACCGTTCCGGTTATGGTTCTCGTTGGACCGTTCTTCAAACTCGTTTGGTGTGAGCCCATTGAGGCTCTTGTGCGGCAGTTCGCCGTTGTAATCGATCCTCCAGTCTTCGATGATCCGGAGTCTTCGATGATCCGGCGAGCTTGGGCCAAGCTTCCGAACAGCGTCTCGCTGAGCAACTCGTCTCTCAGCCAGCCATTAAAAGTCTTGACGAACCCGTTCCACTGCGGCTGCAAGCCCGGAGGCGAGGCATGCGGCGCACGGAATATATGGCCCTAGCTTCGCGCACGCCATTGTGGCTTCTGCTGATACCATCACCTAAATTCAGGCGCTTGAGACTTGAGCAACACGAAGCCATCAATTGTCTTAGCGGCGACGCCTGAACCAAAGACTGTCGCCGGCCGGGCAGCTAGAATGAGCAGCACTATTGGACGTGCCGGGATTCAATTTTCCGCCAGCTCGGTCTTGATTGCTGCGAAAACGGAGCGGAACATATCCGTTGTCAACCGGCCAGTATTCGTATTGTAGCGCGAGCAATGAAAGCTGTCGAAGAGCACACGGCCGTTGCCAAGATCACTGGCACCGATCTCATGCCGCGCGCCGTGCGCAAACGGAAATGCGGCCTTGCGTAAGCCGAGCGCCGTCAACGTTTGATCATGCGCAATGCGGCCGAGCGCCAGCATGATCTGCAGTTTCGGCAACGTCGCAACGCGAGCGGTTAAAAACGGTCGGCAGGTTGCAATTTCTCCGGGCGTCGGCTTGTTCTGCGGCGGCACGCAGCGCACGGCGTTGGTGATCATGCAATCGTCGAGTGCCAACCCATCATCTGGGCGCGCTGCGTAAGTGCCTCTAGCAAAACCGAACTCAAGCAGCGTCGCGTATAAGAGATCGCCAGCAAAATCTCCGGTGAATGGCCGTCCCGTGCGGTTAGCGCCGTTGCGGCCAGGAGCGAGGCCGACAATCAGCAGCCGAGCATCGGTTTTGCCGAATGACGGCACGGCGCCGTTGAACCATTCCGGTTCGGCGATTTCATTGTCGCGGCGGAAGGCGGCGAGGCGAGGGCATAAAACGCATTTGGGTGGCGCCTCGGGTTCAGCTGTTTCAGCCGATCCCTTTGCGCCACCCATCGCTGTGCTCCCCATAGAACTTGGATCAGACCTCTTCACCTGCGAGGTCATCATCGTGATAGCCAGGCTCGCGGCTGATGAAAGCCGGCGGGCGCGTCTGGAACGGGCGTGCTTCGCGCTGTGGCCGGGTGCCACCGTCGCGGCAGATCTGCGATTCCAAATCCGCAATTTCGATAAACTGATCAGCTTGGCGGCGCAACTCGTCGGCGACCATTGGTGGTTGGGTCTGTAGCGTTGAGATCACGCTGACGCGCTTGCCCTTCTGCTGCAAAGCCGAAACGAGGGAACGGAAATCGCCGTCGCCGGAGAAAATGACGATGTGGTCGAGGCTGTCAGCCAGACGCATGGCGTCCACAGCCAGCTCAATGTCCATATTGCCCTTGATCTTGCGGCGGCCGGTCACATCGGTGAATTCCTTGGTCGGCTTGGTGACCATCGTGAAGCCGTTGTAGTCCAGCCAGTCGATGAGTGGGCGGATCGACGAGTATTCCTGCTCCTCGGCCAGCGCCGTGTAATAAAGGGCCCGGACCAGCTGTCCCTTGGAGCGGAACAGTCCCAGAAGCTTTTTATAGTCGATGTCGAAACCCAAGGACTTCGCCGTGGCGTACAAATTAGCGCCGTCGATGAAGAGCGCGACGCGCTCAGTCGGGTAGAAGTGCATCGAGTATTCCTCGTTTCCACCGGATTTGGCGGCACCTAAGTGTCGGGGATGATTATGCTTTCCGTCCATTGAAAGAAATTTGGCCGGTAGCATCTCTCCGATGCTCTCTTTCTAGCCAAACTCTACAGCGTAGAACAGACGTCCTGGCGTACAACAGTCTTACCCCACGCGGGGGCAATCGTGACGCAGCCATGTCGCGCACGTGACGGACCGCAAACGGATTGCCGGTTAACCTGTCCGCAGCCCTTGTTTCGCCGGGGATTTCGTGTCAAAGAAGGTGATCGAGGCGTTGCGAGGCGGTCCTGGAGGATAGCCCGCGCCTGATTTTCAGCTGCATTGAGCGTCAGACAATCGCAAGGACACCCCAATGGCCCGCGTCACCGTCGAAGATTGCGTCGACAAGATTCCAAACCGTTTTGAGCTTGTGCTTCTCGCAGCTCATCGCGCCCGTTCCATTGCCAATGGCAGCGCCATAACGGTTGCTGCCGAGAACGACAAGAACCCAGTAATTGCGCTGCGTGAAATCGCCGAACGGACGATCTCGCCGGCCGATATGTTGGAAACACTGATCAACTCGATCCAGAAGAACACTGAGGTCGATGAGCCAGAAGCCGTCGCAGCGCCGTTGCTACCGGCCGACCGCCGCGTGCCGCAACTCGGCCGCGATGACGCGTCGAGCGACACGCAAGTCGATGTTATGACCGAAGAGCAGCTGCTGCGTGGCCTCGAAAGCATGACGCCGCTGGAGCCGTCAGCCAATCTTGGCGGCAGCGGCAACCCGCGCGAACGCGAGCGTGACCGCGATCCGCGCGACCGGATGCGCTAAGCGTTCTCACGCTCAAGACGGCACAAAAATGTGGTCTTGCCGCTGGAGATTTGCGCCGGCGGCCAACGCGGCTCTATCTTTGGCGCCAAATCATCGGCTACGGTCTGTTGCATAAGGAGTGCGGCGGGCAATGATGCGGCAGTACGAACTCGTCGAACGGGTTCTCAAGTATGACCAGAAGGCGGACGAGGCGCTGCTCAATCGCGCCTACGTCTACGCCATGAAGGCGCACGGTACGCAGAAGCGGGCGTCGGGCGCGCCGTATTTCTCCCATCCCCTCGAAGTCGCCGCCATCCTGACCGACCTGAAGCTCGACGACGCCACCATCGCCACGGCGCTGCTGCATGACGTAATTGAGGACACGGATGCGACGCGGGCCGAGATCGATCACATGTTCGGCCACGAAATCGGCAGCCTCGTCGACGGTCTGACCAAGATCAAGCGCCTGGACCTCGTCTCTAAGCGGGCCGAACAGGCCGAAAATTTCCGCAAACTGCTGATCGCTATCTCCAGCGACATTCGCGTGCTTCTGGTCAAGCTCGCCGACCGCCTGCACAACATGCGCACGCTTGAGCACATGAAGCCCGAGAGCCGCAAAAGGAACTCGGAAGAAACACTCGATATCTACGCGCCGCTGGCCGGCCTCATGGGCATGCAGTCGCTGCGCGAAGAATTGGAAGATCACGCCTTCCGCTGGCTGCACCCGGAAGCCTATCAGGCCGTCACCGAAAAGCTGATCGATATCCGCGCCCGCAACAAAGGTTTGGTGGAAGAGATCCGCCAGGCACTGGCGCGTAAACTCTCGGACGCGGGCATTAAAGCTGAAACGTGGGGCCGCGAGAAAAAGCCCTACGCCATCTGGAGCAAGATGGAGCACAAGCAAATCAGCTTGGAGCAGCTCTCGGATATCTTCGCCTTCCGCGTCACCGTCGATACGATTGAAGACTGCTACCGCGTACTTGGCATCGTGCACACAACCTGGGGAACTGTTCCGGGGCGCTTTAAGGATTATATCTCCGCGCCCAAGCGCAACAATTATCAATCGATCCATACCACCGTCTATGGCCCTCGGCATCAGCGCGTCGAATTGCAAATCCGCACGCAAGCCATGCACCGTGTCGCTGAATACGGCATCGCGGCGCACGCGCTTTATAAAGATCAGCGGGTGCCAGCGACTGAGCGTGTCAATCCGGAGAAGCCCATCAACGGTGCTGCCCTGCAAGACAAGCCTGGGGCGGTAGTCGCAGACAAAGACGACAGTCCGTTTGGCCGTCTGCGCGTCATGATCGGCACGCTGCTCGAAGCTGAAAATCCGGAAGAGTTTCTCGAGCACACCAAGCTTGAGCTGTTCCAGGATCAGGTCTTCTGCTTTACCCCCAAGGGGCGGTTGATTGCCTTGCCCAGCGGCGCCACACCGATC
>JAYUCQ010000284.1:0-10363 GCA_043740265.1 Hyphomicrobium sp. | reverse complement strand
CGGCGGCCGGCTCCTCGGCGCGGCTTGGTACAAAGGCGAACGCACAGCAAGTGAGTGCGGCGACCGCGAGTGAGATGTTGAGCTTGTTCACGCGTTTCCTCTCGTCGTTTTTTTTTGATCTGTGTTTTTGCCCGTCGGCGTTCTTAACTTCGTCGTTGTTCTTGAGTGGCGATCATCTTGGCGCGGCGCCAGTCTTCTAAGTTTGCCGGCTTTCTAAATGGGATAGGCAGCAACTCAGCAGGCTTTGCTGCCTGCTTGCGGACGCTTGCAATCGCGAAATCGCGAGCGTCGCCGCACCAGCGCATCTTAAGCCGGCGCGCCTACAAAAAAGGGCCGGTGCAGGTTTCCCCGCACCGGCCCCTAGTTGTGTCAGTCTACCAGTTTATGGCAGCGAGAACACGGTCAGCGAACCACCAAGGTTGGTGTACTGACGGAGGCCAGCGTAGCCACCGACTGCACCCAAACCATCGGTTGGGTTCGTCAAGCCAGCAGCAAGACCGATACCGGCCCAACCACCAACGCCCGAGAAGATGCCAACGTACTGCTTACCCTTGAGAGAGTAGGTCATTGCGTTGCCAATGATGCCCGATGGCGTCTTGAACTTGAAGAGTTCCTTGCCGTCCTTCTGGTCGACAGCTTTGAAGTAGCCTTCAAGCGTGCCGTAGAATGCAACGCCACCAGCGGTGGTGAGTGCACCCGACCAGACCGAGAACTGCTCAGGCTTCGACCAGACGATCTTGCCCTTCACGCCATCCCAGGCGATGAAGTTGCCCATACCGCCATGGCTGTCCGGAGCCGGATACATGGAAAGCGTGGCGCCAACGTATGGCTGACCAGCTGTGTACGAGACCTTGAATGGTTCGTAGTCCATGCAAACGTGGTTCGTCGGAACATAGAACAAGCCTGTCAGCGGCGAGTATGCTGCTGGCTGCTGGTCCTTAGAACCGAGAGCTGCCGGGCAAATGCCCTTAGAGTTCACGTCCTGACCGTTCTGGAAGGTCGAATACTTCGACACAACCTGCGGACGGCCGTACTGCGGGCTCTTGGGGTCCATGACAACTTCTGTGGCCCAGTTGACCTTCGGGTCATACTTCTGAGCAACGAGGAGTTCGCCAGTGGCGCGATCCCAAGTGTAGCCGAAGCCGTTACGATCGAAGTGGGTAGCGGTCTTACGCTTTGTGCCACCGAAATCGAGTTCAGCAAGGATCGGCTCGTTGATGCCGTCGAAATCCCATTCATCGAACGGGGTCATCTGGTAGGCCCACTTGGCAACGCCGGTGTCGACGTCACGAGCAAACATGGTCATCGACCACTTCTGGTCGATCTGCTTGCCATCGGGTCCAGCGCGCTGAGCAGGGTTCCATGTCGATGGGTTACCCGTGCCGTAGTAGATGGCGTTGAGTTCTGGATCGAAAGCCATATAGCCCCAGATCGAGCCGCCGCCTGTCTTCCACTGGTCGCCGTTCCAGGTCTTCAAGGATGAATCCTTGCCGACTGGCTTACCGAGCGACATGGTCTTGTCTGGATCAACCAGGATGTCTGCATCCGGGCCCATCGAGTATGCGCGCCAGACTTTCTTGCCCGAGTTGATGTCGTAAGCCGTCAAGAAGCAACGAACGCCGAATTCTGCGCCCGAAACGCCGATGATGACCTTATCCTTCGTGACGAGCGGAGCGCCTGTGCCCGTTTCGCCGCGCTTTGGATCAGCATTGACCGACTTCCAGAGTTCCTTGCCGGTCTTCGCGTCGAGAGCGACGAGCGACGTATCGGCCTGGTGAAGGAATACCTTGCCTTCAGCATACTGCACGCCACGGTTTACCGTGTCGCAGCACATGACGGGGATAACCGACGGGTCCTGCTTCGGAGCGTACTGCCAGATGATCTTGTTTTCGTCTGCGAGGTTCAGAGCGAACACGATGTTCGGGAACGCCGAGTGGAGATACATTGTTTCTCCAACCACGAGCGGGCCGCCTTCATGGCCGCGAAGAACGCCGGTCGAGAACGTCCAAGCAACTTTCATGCTGCCAACGTTCGAAGCGTTGATCTGGTCAAGCTTAGAATAGCGAGTACCAGCATAGTCACCGGACTGAATAGCCCAGTTCGCCGGATCGCTCGACAGCTTCTGAACGTCTGCGTTCGCCCAAACAGGCGACGTAAACGCTGCTGATGCGAGCAGTCCGCATGCGATTGCACTTTTGCGCATCGCGCTTCCTCCATTTTGAGTAAAGTCTTGCCACGCTTGCAAGTAGGTCCAAGCCTTGCCTTCGGCGTCGCCTTCGAAATCAGGTTTGCGGGTTTTTCCCGTCTTCCCTGCCCGGCTTTGCCTAGGTCTTCACACTTCCGTGTTGAACCCGGTAGGTCTCGTGACCGCGCGGCATGTAGTCACCTTTCATTTCAATGTGCAACCCGATCTCGCGAACTTTTTCTAACGATTTGAATTAGGACAACGCTCCTGACCCAAAAACAGGCCCATATCATCGTTGAAATTTGCGCTGCACCAAAAATGCTGCAGTGCACGTAAAGTTGCGACGGGCGGTCGCAATCGGAGTGTTTTCGGAGCTTGCGATCACGCAAATCTCTCTTTTTCGTGATGAGTACCTTAGTATCACAGTGTTCAGGACCCAAGTCTCTATTGTCGCGACCAAAGTGTGAGAACAGAAGGACGACATGGCAAACCCATTGACCCGGCAGGCTTTTCTCCGTGCTGCAGGCCTTTCAGCCCTGCTTCCATTCCTGCCGGTTGTGCGAAAAGCCCATGCCGCTGCCATCGGCGTCACCGAAATTGCCCCTGGCGTGTTCGTCCACCAAGGTAAGTATGCCGATGTAAACATCGAGAATGGCGGAGATATTTCAAATCTGAGTTTTATCGTCGGCAAAGAGGCTGTCGCCGTAATTGACACCGGTGGCAGTGCTCATGTCGGGGCGGCGGTGTTGCAAGCGATTGCGGCTGTGACAGACCGGCCGGTGCGCTTTGTCATCAACACCCACATGCACCCCGATCACGTGCTTGGAAACGCTGCGTTCGCCGCGTCCATTCCGGAATTCATCGCCCATCACAAGATGGCGCGGGGGCTGGCAGCACGGGCCGAAGGCTATCTTTCCCGCAACAAGGGCTGGATGGGTGACGACAACTTCGAAGGCACGCGCATTATTATGCCGACGAAAGCCGTCACCGATACGCTCGACATCGATCTGGGTGGCCGCGTGCTGCACTTGGAAACGCGCCCGACAGCGCACACCGACAACGACATGACGGTCTATGACCCGCTGACGGACACGCTGATCCTTGGTGACATTGCTTTTGCAGGCCGCATTCCAACGATCGACGGATCGATTGCCGGATGGCTCAAGCTGATCGCACTTCTGAAAACACAAATGCCGGCGCGCGTCGTGCCCGGACATGGTCCGCCGTCAATGAGCATGAGTGACGCCATGCTGCCGCTGGAGCGGTATTTGAAAGCGGTAGCAACGGATGTTCGTGCCGCCATCAAAGCTGGCAAGACGCTCGCCGATACGACGGAAACGGCAGCTCTCTCAGAGAAAGAGTCGTGGCTGCTCTTCAGCGAGCATCACAAGCGCAACGTGACGGCGGCGTTTGCAGAACTTGAGTGGGAATAGACACCCGTCAAAACAAAAAAGGGCACCGCGTGGGTGCCCTTATTGTCAGATGCCGAAACAGCAAAAAATCAGAAGCAGCGGAGTTCCGCCTCAACCTGCGCCAGCTTCAACGCGTGCGTTTTCTTCTGCAGTTGCGGGGAATTAAACAGCGACTGCGAGTCGCCGCCGCGCATGCCAATCGACATGATCGTTTCAGCTTCCTCGTATTCGGCCCAGGGCAGCAGACTGGCGATGCTGTCAATGGAACAGGCACACTTTTCTAAGATGTCGCGCGACTGGCCATTCGATTGCATACAGGCGAAAACGTAGTCTGCGCGGGCGACCGTCGGATAGTCGTTGGCTGGAAGTACGATTCTGAGGTCTTCCGCCGCGGCAGCAAAGCTCAGCAGGCCAAGGCCAGCTGCACTCGACGCCAATGCGGCCGCTAAAACGATGGCGCGCGACGCTCTCATTTCACCTCTCCCACGCCATCCAGCGTCGTCTTTTCATCAAGTGACGGCGCATCTTTCGCCGTGTTGGTGTAATGCGACGTCATCTGCGCAAACTGGCCAGGAATTTTTGCAGATATCACGATCGAGAATTCCGAAGTCTCATAGCCACGCATTTTGGCGCGTGCCGGGTCATCGGTGTAGGGCGAGACCGTTACCTTGAAGCCATCGACCTGCGCGCCCTTGTAGTCGATCTTGACCGGTACGGCCTTGGCTTCTGCCCCAAGGCTCTTGCTGAAGCGGTTCTTCAGGTAACCGCGATCACCGCCAGTCAACTGCTGGAAATGTCCAACCGCCGTATCGAGATAGACGATTAGCATCGGATTGCCGTCCATATCGGTGATGTGATTGGGTTCCCGCGCACGCTCGCCAGTGTAGACACTGACAACGACGTTCTTTTTGCCGGGTGCCCCGTCACCTTCGATCTTGAGCTTGATCTCGTCGGTGTAGCCCGGTCCCATGACCTTCTCATCCGACGGCTTGCGTTCGAATTTGTAGAGCAGCTCGGTACCGGCTGCGACGTCTGCAATGTGCTTGGTTTCAAACAGCATATCGGTGGCTTTTTTGGCTTCGTCGGCCGCGGCATGAGCCGCCGTCGCAAGCATCGCTGCCAGTACGGTACCGGTTGCAGCGCTCATCAGGGACTTAAACATTGGGGGCGTTTCTCCAGGTCGTCGAGACGTAATTTCAGCGGGCTTTCTAGCGGCCCTGATTGACGTTGACCAGAGCCGCCGACACCGGTTCGAAGCGAAAGGTAAAAGCCAGCACAGGTTGAACGGCATTCTGCAGCAGGAGCGCTCAATCTGGTACTTAAAAGCCGTTAACGTAAGAACTTTCCGAACGCCCGCGGGCCGTCGCCCACCTTTACTCTTGCCAGGATTTGCAGGGTTTTGGCGTCGATTTTAAGCACGATGTTATCACCCCAGCAGGCGGCGTAAATCGTGCTGCCGGAGGCGTCGGCTTCAATGCCTTCCGGGTGATCGCAGGCGTCGATGGCTTTGACGGGGAGCAGAGTCGTAGCGTCAAACACGTCAATCGTGCCGGAATATTGCCCGGTGACGAAGCCGCGGCCGGCAGCCAGAGCTACAGCATAAGGGCGGTGCCCCGATTTGATCGTTGCCGTCACTTTGCGGGTGGCGATATCGATAACGCTGACATCGTCGCTGGCGACGTTCGCGGTATAGGCAGTCTTGCCCGACGCATCGATGGTGACGCCGAAGGGGCGCTTGCCGACGGCGGCGGTTGCTATGACTTTCCGGGTGGCGAGATCGACGAAAGACACCTGATCGCTATCCCTGTCGGCAGAAATCAGCAACGCTCCATCGGGCGTGACCGCCAGGCCCGACGGCGATTGGCCGACAGGGATTTCGGCAACGGACACGAGCGCAGTTGCGTCCACAACCGCGATTTTGTGGGAGTACCAATCAGCCACGTAAACTTCAGGCTTCGACGGGTGCGCGGCGACACCGAGTGGCCCCTCGCCTATTTTAAGCCGCCGTTTAACGGCGCGCGCCACGGCATCGACTTCGATCAGCTCTTTGCCATCAGGCGCTGTGACGTAGGCCAGTGTTTTATCGGGCGAGAGTGCGATGCCCGCCGGTTTGCCGCCTATTTTGATTTCCGAGGTGGCTTTCAGCGTCTCGAGATCAACAAATGACAGGCTATCGCCAGGCTGGTTGGTTGTCAGCGCTTCGGCGGCAAAAGATTGGGCCGGCACGATCAGCGCCAGCCCTGCAATCAGCCTAATTAATAAGAGGCCGCGTTTCACTTCGCCGGCGTCTCGATTTTGGTCTTCAAAGCCGCAAGCCCACCTTTGAAGACGCCAGTGATAGCCGCGACCGCGGCTTCGTCCGACAATTCCGGCGGCGGGTCATTATTGACATAGCCGCGATAAAACGCGCCTTTCCACTCGACCGTCGATTTGTCGCCTGTGCCCGAAACGCTCAGTGTTGCGGTGTAATTCGTGACCGGGACGACTTTGACATCAACATTGGTAATCTCATACGACATCGACTTCCCGGCGGCGTCATACTTGTTGAGCTTTTCGTCAATTGTGCCGCCGCTTGCGAGTGTCAGCTTGCGGATGGCGGAGGCCGGATCGTTGGCGCCAGTGCCTTCGGTTTTCGCGAACGCCGGATGCCAGCTCATATCCTGAAAATTGCCGATCACCGCCCATACCTTCTCGGCTGGCGCGTTGATTTCGATGGTCTCCGTTACCTTTTGGCGCGACGGGCCGTGCGCGGAGGCCACCGCCGGTACGAGACCTAAAAGCGCAACTGCGAGCGCCAACCGTTTGTACATCTATATTCTCCGAAGACTTGTGTGACTACGCTCGCTACCCGCATCGACCGGTACCGGCTGAGGGCTAGAGGACTTGGCAGCTGTCTTTAATGGGGAACTTTCATCACGGCAACGCTCGCCAATGCTGTCCCCTTCAAAGCACCCGGCCCGCGACACTGCGGTGTCCTTGACCGCCCGGCGCGAAGTTGTTTTAGCTGCCGCCTCGTGCTTTGGTCGAATCCCGATTGTCGCAGTTGGCTGGCCAGTTATCTGAACAGTTATCTGGCCAGTTATTTGGAATGGGTGCAGGACTTTGAACTCCGATACGACAGGCGCGAGCGCCGCTGATCACTTTGAAGACGTGGCGTGCCCTTTTTGCGGCATTCTTTGTGACGATCTGACGATTTCGCGCGGGGCCAACGGCCTCAAGGTCCTCAAGAATGGTTGTGACAAGGCCGTCGCCGGCTTTGAGCGCGCCGTCGCCAGTTCGGGGCCCCAGATCGCAGGCAAGCCCGCTTCGCTGGCAGAAGCCGTGGCGGCAGTAGCGAAGATGGTTAAGGGTGCCAAATTGCCGATCTTCGGCGGACTTGGCACCGACGTCGAAGGCATGCGCGCCGTCATGTCGATCGCCGATAACGCTGGCGGCGTCGTTGATCACGCACTGAGCGAAGGCCAATACCGCAACTTCCGCGTTCTGCAATCGGGCGGCTGGGTCATGACCACGCTGACCGAAGCCCGCAACCGCGCCGACCTGTTTGTCATCGTCGGCAGCGACTTACACAAACTGCATCCGCGCTTTTTCGAACGCATCGTCTGCAACGAACGCTCAATGTTTTCCGATACACCGCCGAAACGCACGGTCGTGTTCCTCGGCGAAGGCCTTGATCAGTCCGCCGCTGTTGGCGCGCGGATTGGCGAAGTTGTATCGCTGCCCTGCAAAGGCGACCGCATCGGCGAAATCATGGTCGCGATGCGCGCGATGTCGAAGGGCGTGGCGATCACCAGCGAGTCGATTGGCGGGCTGCCGCGCGCAGCCGTTGAAAATCTGGTCGAGCGCTGCAAAAACGCGACGTATGGCGTTATGGTCTGGGCGCCACCGAGCCTCGCATTTCCCAACGCCGACCTGACAGTTCAAGCGGTCGCTGAATACGTCAAGGACATGAATGCCCATTCGCGGTTTGCCGGCTTGTCCCTTGGCGGCAACGAGGGCGCGGTTTCGGCTGGTGCCGTCTGCGCCTGGCAGTCGGGTTATCCGCTGCGCGTATCGTTCGCCAGCGGCAAGCCACACTACGATACCGAGCGCTATGCGATGTCGCGGTTGCTCGCCAACAAAGAGAGCGATCTTCTGGTCTGGATTGCATCCTATACGCCGGACCTGTCGCCGCCGGACAGCGACGTGCCCATGGTCGTGCTTGGCACGCCGGGGCTGAAACTTACCAAGCAGCCCGCCGTCTTCATTCCCGTTGGCACGCCAGGTGCCGATCACGCCGGTCTCATCGTGCGCTGTGACAACGTCGTGTCGCTGCCGTTGAAAAATCTTGGCCGCTCGACGCTGCCACGCGCCGCCGACGTCCTCGCCCAAATCGAAGCCGCCCTTTAAGTCTCACAATTCTTCGAGAACTCAATCATGCTTATCAAGTTGACTGGCGGCAAAGTTTACGACCCCGCGAACGGCGTCGATGGCGTTGTGCGTGATATTTACGTCGAAAACGGCCGCATCGTCACGCCGGAGCCAACCGCCAAGGTCGCGCACGAATATGCGCTGCATGGCCGTGTCGTCATGGCAGGCGGCATCGACCCGCACTCGCACATCGGCGGCGGCAAGGTCACCATCGCCCGGATGTTGATGCCGGAAGATCATCTTGGCCAGGAAGTCGCCCGCACGGAGTTGACGCGCTCGGGCTGTGGTCACGCCGTGCCTTCGACGATGACGACGGGATATCGCTACGCCGAGATGGGCTACACGGCAGCATTCGAGCCCGCCATGCTGCCAGCCAACGCGCGTCAAGCGCACATGGAAATGGCCGACGTGTCGATCATCGACAAGGGCGCTTTCGTGATGCTCGGGTCGGATGATTTCTTCCTGCGCCAGTTGTCGGGAAAATCGGATTTCTCGGCGATCAAGGACTACATCGCCTGGACTATGCATGCCGCCCAAGCGATCGCCGTCAAGGTCGTCAACCCGGGTGGCATCAGCGCCTTCAAGTTCAACCAGCGCAAACTCGATCTCGATGAAAAGCATGTCCATTACGGCGTCACGCCGCGCGATATCATTCACACGCTGGCTCGCGGCCTGAAGGAACTCGGCGTCGTGCACCCGCTGCATATTCACGGCTGCAACCTCGGCGTTCCGGGCGGCGTGGAGACGACGCTCGATACCATACGCGGTTCAAACGGATTGCCGATCCACCTGACGCACATTCAATTCCACAGCTACGACACCGAAGGCGACTTGAAGTTTTCGTCGGGCGCGGTGCGCGTCGCGGAAGCCATAAACACGTACAAGAACGTTTCGATCGATATCGGTCAGGTGATGTTTGGCCAAACCTGCACGGCGTCTGGTGACAGCATGCGCCAGTTCGTCAACACGCGCTCGGCCGACCCCAAGAAGTGGGTGGTCATGGACATCGAGTGCGATGCCGGATGCGGTGTTGTGCCGTTCAAGTATCGCGACAAGAGCCTCGTCAATGCGCTGCAATGGGCAATCGGCCTTGAGCTGTTCCTGCTCGTCGACGATCCTTGGCGCGTGTTCCTGACGACGGATCATCCCAACGGCGGACCGTTCACATGCTATCCGCACCTTATCCGGCTGTTGATGGACAAGACTTTCCGCAAGTCGGTGATGGGCACCGTCAACCAGGATGCTCTCAAGTATTCGTCGCTGGCGTCCCTCGACCGGGAGTACTCACTGTACGAGATCGCGATCATGACGCGTGCGGGGCCGGCGAAGAGCCTCGGCCTCAAGGATCGTGGCCACCTGGGCGCGGGTGCCTGCGCCGACATTACAGTCTACGAGGACAATCCCGACCGCGAGGCCATGTTCACAACGCCGGAACTGGTGTTTAAGAACGGCGAGCTGATCGTCCGCAATGGAAAAATTGTCAAAGTCGTCAAAGGCGCAACGCA
Source organism: Hyphomicrobium sp. (assembly GCA_043740265.1). Taxonomy (GTDB): domain Bacteria; phylum Pseudomonadota; class Alphaproteobacteria; order Rhizobiales; family Hyphomicrobiaceae; genus Hyphomicrobium_B. The sequence goes on along the minus strand of JAYUCQ010000284.1, from coordinate 851 downwards.
CGTCGCCCGGCCGAGCTACGACAAGGGCATTGAAAAATCCTTGAAGAGTTACTTCGACGATTTTCATACGGTGCGTATGGGTAACTTCCGCTTGTCGGATGATGAAATCATCAATCACGGCCAAGGATCGATCATCGTGCAGCCGACGGGGGCGCGGACGGCATGAGCCAGAGCAATCAAGGCCAAGCACCGGCTGGCAAAATCATCAACGGCGTGCTGATCGACGACACCTTTGCCGAAGCCTTCGGCATGAGCGGCACCGGCATCATCATCACCGCCGACACGATGAAGTGGGCAAAGATCGCCGCAGTCACGGCCACCGGATTTGGCACCTCGGTCATCGGCTGCGGCGCTGAATGCGGTATCGACCGTGAGCTCTCGACCGACGAGACACCCGACGGCCGCCCCGGCGTGCGCGTCTTGATGTTTGGGTTCTCGCCGGACGCCTTGGTGCCGCAGATCAAGAACCGCATCGGCCAGTGTGTACTGACCTCACCCGGATCGGCCTGCTATTCAGGGCTCGACGCACCCGCAAAAATCGGGCTCGGCAAAGCCCCGCGCTTTTTCGGCGACGGCTTTCAAACGGCTAAAAAATTGGGCGAAAGCCGCTATTGGCGCGTGCCCGTCATGGACGGCGAATTCGTCATCGAAGAATCGACCGGCATCACAACGGATGCCGTTGGTGGCGGCAACCTGCTGATCGTCGGCACCGATCGCGCCGGTTTGCTTGAGACGACAGAGGCGGCTGTCGAGGCCATTGCCAAAATCAACGACGTCATCACGCCGTTCCCGGGCGGTATCGTGCGTTCCGGCTCCAAGGTTGGCGCCAAGTACAAAGGCATGTTCGCCTC